>JBDSZD010000264.1:0-16954 GCA_039925325.1 Sphingomicrobium sp. | reverse complement strand
CGCCGCAACCCACGAAAAAGGGCGCCGCAACCGCAGCGCCCTTCCTCATTTCAGCTGTGGTGTCTCAGCGGTCGCCGTCGACCGCGTTCTGCAAGCGGTCGATCGGTCCCCGGTTGGGATCGTCGGTACCGTCGAGTGCATTGGCGGCCCGGTCAAGCGGTCCCCGGTTCGGATCGTCCGTGCCGTCAATCGCCTTTTCGGCGCGGTCAAACGGTCCCCGATTGGGATCGTCGGTGCCTTCCAACGCATTCTCCGCGCGGTCGATCGGCCCCTTGTCGGGATCGTCGTGGCCGGCGATGAACTTGGCGGCACGGTCGAACGGCCCCCGGTTGGGATCGTCGTGTCCGTCAAACGCATTGGCGATCTTGTCGCTCAGGGTCTCGTTGGGTTGCTGTGAAGCGGTGTCGCGGTCATCCATGATATCGGATCTCCTAACTGGCCCAGGAAACGGGCAGGAGTGAAACCATCGCCAGCCGAATCTGGTTCCAGCACGACACGCTCAGCCGTGCTGCTGAGTAGCTCAAATCCGCAGCTGGCTGCCCAGCTCGATCACGCGGTTGGTCGGCAGTTTGAAGAATTCCATCGCGCTTTCGCTATTCTTCATCAACCACACGAACAAGCGCTCGCGCCACAGCGCCATGCCCGCCGTTTCCTTGACCGCGATCAGCTTTTGCCGGCCGAGGAAGAAGCTGGTGCTCATCATGTTGAACGGCGCCCCGCAGGTGTCGATCCGGACCAGGTCCGCGGGCACATCGACGTCGTCCATGAAGCCGTAGTGCAGGATCACCCGGAAGAAGCCCTTGGCGGCGGCGTGGACCTCCAGCCGCTTCTCGGGCGGGACATGCGGCACTTCCTCGACCTTGACGTTGAGGATCAGCACCCGTTCGTGAAGCACCTGATTATGCTTGAGATTGTGGAGCAGGGCGGACGGCACAGCATCGGCCGAAGTCGACAGGAACACCGCCGTGCCGCGCACTCGGTGGACCGACGCCGCCGACTTGATGAACACCTCGAGCGGAATGGAATCGACCGCGAGCCGGTGGCGCATCAGTGCGCGGCCCGAGGCCCAGGTGGTCAGCACGGTGAAGATGATCGCCGCGATGACCAGTGGAAACCAGCCGCCGTCGAGTATCTTGGTGATGTTCGACGCGAAGAAGATGACGTCGACGACCGCGAACAGGCCAATGGTGAGGATCGCCAGCCAGCGGTTCCACTTCCACACGCCAAGGATCAGCACCGCCAACATCATCGTCGTGATGATCATGGTTCCGCTGACCGAAATGCCATAGGCCGAGGCAAGATCGGTCGATTCGCCGAAGCCGAGGACCAGGAGCAAGACCATCACCAGCAGACCCCAATTGACCGCCGGAATGTAGATCTGCCCCGCGGCCCTGGCGCTGGTATGCTTGGTCTTCAGTCGCGGCAGGAAGCCGAGCTGGACTGCCTGGTGCGTGACCGAGAATGCGCCCGATATGACCGCCTGGCTGGCGATGATCGTTGCCGCGGTCGCGACCAGCACCAGCGGCAGCCGCGCCCATTCCGGTGCCATCAGATAGAAAGGATTCTCGACCGCCGCCGGATTACCGATCAGCAGCGCGCCCTGCCCGAAATAATTGATCGCGAGGCACGGGTAGACCAATGTCAGCCACGACAGGCCGATCGCCTTGCGGCCGAAATGGCCCATGTCGGCGTAAAGCGTTTCAGCGCCCGTCACCGCCAGGAACACCGATCCCATCGCCAGGAACGCGGTGCGCGGGTCGTAGAGGAAGAAGCGCACCGCCCATGACGGGCTGAGCGCTCCAAGAATCTCCGGCTGCTGGACGATGTTGACGATGCCGAGCGTGGCCAGCGCTGCGAAATAGACCAGCACAATCGGCCCGAAGAAAGTCCCGACCCGCGCCGTGCCGTGCGACTGCACCAGGAACAGACCAATCAGGATAAGGATCGCAATCGGGATCACCAGCGGCTCGAGCGCGGGGTTGATGACCGTCAGCCCCTCGACAGCGGACAGGACCGAAATCGCCGGCGTGATCATCGCGTCGCCATAGAATAATGCGGCTGCGAGCACGCCCATGATGACCAGCCCCGCGGTCCACTTGCGCTCGCCCAGCGTGCGGGAAATGAGCGACAGCAGCGCGAACGACCCGCCTTCGCCCTTATTGTCGGCGCGCATCGCCACGAATACATATTTCAATGTGACGACCAGCATCAGCGACCAGAAAATCAGGCTGATCACCCCGAAGATGTGCAAGCGGTCGACCGCCAGCGGGTGCGGGCCAATGAAGCTCTCCTTCATCGCGTACAGCGGCGAGGTACCGATGTCGCCGAACACGACCCCGACCGCGCCGAGCATCAGCGCCGGGAGGGAGTGCTTGCCAATTTCGCCTTCCGGTTGCCGAAGCGCCGGCGCGGGTGCTGCTTGATCTGTCATGGCGGCGCAATGCCGTTCAGCGACATAAAGATTCCATGTGGATTCGCATGTCCGGACGTGAAGAAAGCGCAATGATAGCCGCCGCGCCACTCGACGAACCGGCCGACCGGGCGCACTGAGCTGCAATGTCCGATCCCGATACTTCGCGCCCCGCCAGCACCGATTTGCGCGGCTATGTCATCGCCCCGCTCCTGGTCACGGCATCGACTTTGGTGGGGGTCGCCGTGGAGCAGCGCTGGGGGACTTCGGCGGTCGATCTCATCTTCCTGCCGGCGGTTCTCGCGACCGCTGTGCTGGCGGGGCTGCGGCCGGCATTGTTCGCCGCGCTCGCCTCGGCGCTCGCCTATAACTTTTTCTTCACCGCGCCGCGCCTGACCTTCCACATCGATAGTGCGAACGACGTGGTCACCGTGCTCGTGCTGTTCGCGGTGGCCGTTGTCACCAGCCAACTCGCGGCGTCGATCCGCAAACAAGCGCGGCTCGCACAGGCGCATGCAACGCGCAACGCCACCATCGCCGGCCTTGCCCGCCAGCTCCTCACCTGCACTGCCGAGCAGGAGATTGCGGAAGTGACGACCCGCGAACTGGCGAAAGTGTTCGACTGCAACGCCATGTTGCTGGCCGGATCGCCGAGCCCGTCGATCCTGTCGGCTACACCGCTGACGCAGCCGACTCCCGGCGATGTCGCGGTCGCGGCGCTGGTGATCGACTCCGGAGAATGCGCGGGCCGCGGCGTAACGCGAGCCGTTCCGAGCGAGTGGCAGTTCCATCCGGTCAAAAGCAGCACCGCGACCATCGCGGCCCTGGGCCTCGCCCGGGACAATGGCACGTTGCCTGTTCTCGCCGATCAGCTGCCGCTGCTCGACAATCTGCTCGATCAGGTTGCGCTGGCGCTCGAGCGCGGCCGGCTTGAAGGCGAAGCGCGCGCGTTCGAGAGCATGCGCGAACGCGACCGCATCCGTTCGGTGCTGCTTGCGTCGATCGGGGAGGATCTGAAGCCGCCTTTGGCGAGCATTTCCGAGGCGGTCGACGCACTGCGGCGGAGCGGCGCAAGCGACAAGGAGCTGGTCTCCGCCATTGGCGCCGAAGCCATCCGGCTGCAGCGCTATGTCGCCAATCTGCAGTTACTCCGCCCGGAAGCCGGCGAACAGCCAATCGAGATCGGCGGTATCACCCTCGATCTCGCCCGCCGGACCGTGATGCGGGGCGAGGAGCCGGTTCATCTGACCCCCAAGGAATATGCAGTGTTCGCGGAGCTCGCCAAGCATCCGGGGCGAGTGCTCACCCACGCTCATTTGCTGCGTACCGCCTGGGGTCCCGCCCAAGAAGCCCAGACCGAATATCTCCGCGTCGCCATCCGCGCCTTGCGCCAGAAGCTCGAGCCGGACCCGGCGCGACCAAGCCTCATCCTCAACGAACCCGCGGTGGGTTACCGGCTCAGCGCAGATTGAAGTGTTTGGGCGAAAAGCGATACCGATAATCAGGACCCGCTATTCCGTTTTACACTCCAAGTTAAAGACTGGCCGGTATCGGTCGCCTTCACTATCCTTAAAGCGTATCCGACACCGCTTGCTGAAAGCTGGCCAATGGCATCCAAATCTAGGGTTTCCGTCAACATGAAAAGCCCGGCTCGACGGCTGATCTCGGTCGTGACGGGCTGCTACAATGAAGAAGACAATGTCCGCGAATTGTCGCGGCGGATCGAGGCGGTGTTTGCCGATCTGCCAGCCTATGATTTTGAGCACATTCTGATCGACAATGCTTCAACCGACGGCACGCAGCAGATCTTGCGGCAATTGGCCAAGGAAAATCCGAAAACCAAGGTGATCATAAACACCCGCAATTTCGGGCACATCCGTTCGCCCTATCACGGGATGCTCCAGGGTAGCGGCGACGCCGTCATCGCCATGGCGTCCGACCTTCAGGACCCGCCGGAGTTGATCCCCGAATTCCTGCGGGAATGGGAGCAGGGCTTCAAGGTGGTGATGGGCGTGAAGACCCAGTCCAGCGAGTCCCCGATCATGTTCGCGATCCGCAAGCTTTATTACGGACTCAGCGGGAAATTGTCCGAGATCAGGCTGGTTTCGAACTTTACGGGGTTTGGATTGTACGATCGCATCGTCATCGATCAACTGCGCGAAATCGACGATCCCTACCCCTATTTTCGGGGGCTCGTCGCCGATCTCGGTTACGATGCCGCGACAATTCCCTTCACCCAGCCGCGGCGCAAGCGCGGAATCACCAAGAACAATTTCTTCACGCTTTATGACATCGCGATGTTGGGCGTGACCAACCATTCCAAAGTCCCGCTTCGCGTGGCAACCATGGCCGGGTTCCTGCTGTCCGCAATCAGCCTTTGCATCGCGATCGGCTATCTGGTCGCCAAAATATTCTTCTGGAGCAAATTCGCGATGGGCACGGCCCCCATCCTCATCGGCTTCTTCTTCTTCATGTCGGTGCAGCTGTTTTTCATCGGAATGATCGGCGAATATGTCGGGTCCATCCACACGCAAGTCCTCAAGCGGCCGCACGTGATCGAAAAGGAACGCCTGAACTTCTGAGTGTAGCGGTCGTACAACCGAACTGACGGACTATTGGCGGGTCTGGGTCTCAGGAACGGGCTTCGCGCCGAACAATTTCAACAGCACGGCCTCCACACCTTCAAGTTTGTATGGCTTGGGCATTTGAGGGACATCCACCCATTTTTCGGGGACGGGCCAGTCGGCGTACCCGCTGGTCAGCGCGAACGGGATGTTGCGACTGTCGAGAATATCGCAGATGCCGAAGCTCTTGTCGCCGCGAATGCGGACATCGACGATCGCGGCGTCCATCTCGGCGCTCTCCGCCAGCTCGCGCGCGCTCGCCAGGTTGGCAGCGGGACCGACGATGACGCAGCCGAGTTCGTCAAGCACCTCCTCGCCGAACGCCGACACGACCGGAGAATCTTCCACGAGCAGGATCTTCTTGCCGACCAATTCACTGCGCAAGGCTTTCACTCCCGTTCAACTGCGCTTGAAACATCGCACTTGCGTTCGTTGTTCCACCGTTCCGATCAGGGACTGCGGCGAATGGCGAAGGCGGAAACTCCCGAGGTGGCGAACTTTCCCAACTCCCGGTGAGATGTCCGATGCCGGCTCACGTCATTTTGTTTCCTGCAGCTCGCTAAGCTGCTGAAATGATTGACGCCCCTTGAATGGCACGGCCCTTGCTTTTGGTTGAGCAACCATCCTCGGCCCGCGCGGCCAATCCGGAGTATTTCCATGTCGCACCCACAGTCTTCGCTCCTCTTTCGCAACGATACGATTCTCGGAGTGTGCGAGGGCCTCGGCCAGGATCTCGGCTTTCATCCCAACTGGCTTCGAATCGCCTTCGCACTCGCCTTTTACTTCAGCCCGATTGCGGTGATTGCGACCTATTTCGCGCTCGGCGCACTCGTCGCCGGGTCGCGCTTCATCTATCCGGACCGGATCATTTCTGCCGCAGTTCCAGTTGCCGCTTCCGACGAACGCACTCCACCGGAGCAGGTCCAGCTTCCCCTGGCCGCGTGATGCGGCTCTTAACCTGTATGACTGAACGCCTAAGCCCGCATAAACCTCCTCTTTACGCTCCCGCGCTAGGGTCGCTCGATTGAATATGGCCGAAACGGCTGTTTAGGGGATCCGAATGGCAATCAATCGGTCGGTCGACCGCGTTCCGGTCAGCACAGCCCAGGCCCAGCTCGCGCGGGTCGCGGGTGAAGGCTCGGCGCGGCATCCGCATTTGAACGCATTGCTGGAAGGGACCGGGATTCATTCAGGCCGCGACCTGGCTGATGCCGTGCACTTGTTGTGCAGCCTGCACGGGCGATTTCCCGGGTTGATCGAAATGACCTTGCAGCGCGCATCGAGCGGGCCGGTTCAATCCTGGCTTGCACGCGCGGCCGAAGCGTTCGAGCGCGAGCGCCTTTACCTCGTGCGGATGACGTCGGCGGTCGGCCCGACCCCAAGCACACCGGGCGCCGCGGAAACCGAAGCTGGCCTACTCGCTCAGCGTCACGCGCTGGAAACGCTTGCTCTGTCCGAACGCAACGGGTGCGCGCTGGGCGCGGCAAGTGCGCTCGTTAGCGACTGGTGGTCGGTCCGCCGCCTGCTGGATCGAACGGCGATCCGTCATGGCGTGGATTGCCCCCCGCCGTCCCTTCCCGACGAAGCATCGGTCGTCGCCATTCTGGAACAGAATTCCGACAGCCCGTCGACGCAACGGGCGATTTCCTTCGGCGGTGAGCAATTGCTGTTGCAACATCGCGCATTGTTCGACCTGCTCGAAGCCCGCGCCAGCGCCCGCGGCGATTATTAAACGGTTGTCTGGACGCAGCGCCGCGACTTGATCAGTCGTCGCGGTATGCGAGTTCGAAATTGCCCCAGCGACGGCCTTTGATCACCAGGGGCACGAACACATTCTTGACCGGCACGAAGCGGTTTCCGAGCTCCATGCGATAGGTGCCGAGCATCGGCCGGTAGCCGTCCAACGCCTTGCGTGTCGTCTCGTCCATGAAAATTCGCCGGTTACGGCAATGAGCGTCGTTCCAGACCGGGTCGGGTCTGGGCGCCAAGCTGCGTTCGGTAAGGTGGGTCGGGAGATAGCCATTCATATCGACGATCGCCGATCCGATGATACGCTCGTTCCCGCCCTTGAAGCGGTCGATCAACGGCCGCACATTGGCGTCGGCAAAGTCGCAGAAGCGGTTGTCAAATTGCTCCGGGTTCGATCCAGCGATCAACCGGTAGACCGTGTCAAACACGTCCTCCAGGCCAATCGCGCCTTCGTCGATCCCTCGTTCGACCACTTTGGCGATCGCAGCTGAGGCGTCCTGCGCCTTGACGATGAAGGGCGTGTCGTCGATTTCCGCGCCGCTGTTGGCAAGCGTATCCAGCATATTGTTCGATAGCATCTCAAGGTGCGTCAACCGACTTTGGGCCTTGTCGAGCTCGCTCCCGTTCTGCCGAATGTCGCCGGCAAAGTCGGTCAGGCCGGCTTTCACCCGGTCGACACTCGACTGAATCAGGCTGGTGGATTGGGCAATGCCGTCGGTCTGCCGATCGACCATCCCGACCAGTTCCGTCACTTCGGCAACCGTGTCGCTAATGTGCCTGAACCCAATTTGTGCTGCTCGACTACGCTCGACGCCCGTGCGGATCTCGGACGTGACCGCTCCGGCCTCCCGCGTCAGCTCGCCGACGGTTTCGGCAATCTGGTTGGTGGCCGAGCGCGTATCGTGCGCGAGCTTTTTCACTTCGGCGGCGACCACAGCGAACCCGCGCCCGGCATCGCCAGCGCGGGCAGCCTCGATCGTGGCGTTGAGCGCGAGCATATTGGTCTTGCGCGCGATCGTCTCGATGCTTGAGGAGACCGCCTGGACCTGGCTCATTGCAGAGGCGAACCCGGCCATCCGGTCGCCGAGTTGCACAACCAGTTCGGTGATGCCCTTAAAACCCGCGATCGTGTCTTCGATGGCAGCACGACCGGAATGCAGCTTGTCCCGCGCCTGCTCGGAAAGCAGCCGCGCTTCGTCGGTGGAAGCGGCTACCCGCTCCTGATCGCCAAGCAGCCGTGTGGTGACGTCCTCGAGCTGATCGAGGACCTTTAAATGTTCGTTCAGCCGGCTCGAAACTCCCTGGACGTAGCCAGCGACATCGCTGCATTCCATCGACAGGGAGCCGCAATCGCGGGCTACGACCCGGATCGCATTCTCGGCAACTTCTTCAATGCCGTGCGTGGCCATGGCGCTTCAAAACTCCGTTTCAATTGGCAACGGAGATAGGTTGAAGCTCCCTACGGTTTCATTAACCACCCACGCGATGATTTCACCTGCTCGCGTGCGTGCTCGACGCAATCAGGCGGGCCATGCGGCTGCGCTCGCGAGCCGCCGTTTCGCGACCGTTCGAAGCGTAGAGCGCCCTTAGATACCCAAAGTCGAAACTGGTCAGAGCCTTTGGCGGACTGGCAGCGTGAAAGAGGCTGAGGATCGTGTTCACCGCCGGGACCTCATTGGGGATGCGGGTCTGCGCCAGTCCGCGCATTGCCGCGTAATTGGCCAATTGCCCAACCGTCTTTCCCAAGGCCGCCTCGCTATTGATGATGACAACCGACCCATCGATCTGCTGACGCGTGGGTTGCGACAGAATCGACGCCGATTGCACGCGCAGGTTTTGAGGGTTCAAGCGGTCAACGGTCGAGAGCGTTTCGCCATTTTCATTGCGGATCGTCGTCGACGACCATGCGAGCACCGGTCCCCGTTCGCGCTCAAGCCGGGACAAACCGGCCGGCGTCACCCCAACCAGCCAATCTGGATGCTTGGCTTTGATATCGGCAAAGCTTGACTGAACATCGCTTGCCAGGATCACGACAAAATTTGCGACGCATGGGCTGGGCGCGACCTTTACGCCGGCGGCGCTCGCAATGCGGCGGATGCGCTCCTCCATCGATCGCGCGCTCTCCGGCGCGACGCCCAGAGCCATGGGACAGACCGATCCGTGGAATCGCGCAAGCTGGAACTCGCCCAAGGAAACCGCTTCGATTGCTCTGCGCGCGCTCGCCTCGGTGAGCCTCGCTTCGCCGGTGACAACGATCGTGTCCGGGCGCGTGGGTGAAGACTGGTGAACGGTGGCGGCAGCCAGCGTCATCAATAGGCCAGTAAGCATTGCCAAACCTCCCTATTATCAGGGCATTATTTGCCTTTTCTCGCCGGGTAGCAAGCTTGGTTCGACCAACGGACTGGAAATCAAAGCAAGCGACATGCAGCATCGACGCGCGGCGGTCCCGGGCAGTCAGAAGGTCCCATCCAGCAATTTGACCTTGGGTGGAGGGGCCATTCCGGCTCTATCTGGCGGGGTATGGACAAAGCGACAATTAGCTCTGTGAACAAGCCCCTCGAGCCAAGCCACAGCCGGTTCTTCCGGGCCCGCAACCGCCTCGAAGCAATGGCGGTTGCACCCGGTTGGCACGGCGCGGTGCTCGAATTCGCGATCTTCGTCTTCAAACAAGGCTGGGCGTGCCTGTTCGGGGCACTGATGCTGGCCGCCTTGGTGGGGACCCATTTCTTCTGGCCCGCCGACGCACCGCTGCATCGCTACGATGCACTCACGATCTACGCGATCGCAGTCCAGGCTGCGATGCTCGCATTCCGGTTGGAAACGCTGCGCGAGGCGTCCGTCATCCTTATCTTCCATGTCGTCGGAACCGTGATGGAATTGTTCAAGACGGCGGCAGGGTCGTGGATCTATCCCGAAGGCTCCGTCCTTCACATCGGCCCGGTGCCGTTGTTCTCCGGCTTCATGTATGCGGCGGTCGGAAGCTATCTGGCGCGGGTGTGGCGCGGGTTCGAATTCCATTTCAGCCACTATCCGCCGCGCATCGCGACCGTCCTTCTCGCCACCGCGATTTACGTCAATTTCTTCGCGCACCATTGGTTGCCGGACATCCGCATTCCGCTGTTTGCCGTCACGGCGATAGTGTTCTGGCGAACCCGAGTGTGGTTCAAACCACTGTCAAAGCACCGCTCGATGCCCTTGTTGCTCGGGTTCCTGCTGGTCGCTTTGTTCATCTGGTTCGCGGAAAATATCGGCACCTTCGCCCATGCCTGGCGCTATCCGAACCAGAAGGACGGGTGGGAGCTGGTGCCACTCACCAAACTTGGCAGCTGGTATCTGCTGATGATCATTTCATTCGTGCTGGTGTCTTTGGTCTCGCCGGTGCGGAAGCCCGATGCCTCAGTACAGCAGGAACGGTCGACGCTCCTCTGACCAAGCCTGCTCATCCGGCTGGGTGATCCGATCCAGGTCTCCAGGCGCAGCAGACGGATCGTCGACCCATTCGCGTAGTAGTGGCGACCCGTTGATCACGTCGATCGCCAGCTTGCCAAATTCATATTCGTAGGGGAAGTCGCGCCATAGTGCGTAATCTGGGTAGAGCGTTCGGATCGCTTTGAAAGCGAGCGCCTGCAGCCGCCACGGTTTGAACCTCTCGTGATCGTAGGATGCGCCTTCCGCATGAATGTGGACTCCCGAACAGAGCTTGCCGACATGTTTGTGAAAGGTCGGCTCGAAGCTGATCTCGCGCAGCTTGCACCCGGTCAGCCAGTGCGGCGCAATCCGTTCCATCTCGACCATCACCTTGCGCACATCGATGTCCGGCGCTCCGAAAATCTCCAGCGGCCGCGTCGTTCCCCTGCCCTCGCTAAGCGTCGCGCCCTCCAGCATCACCGTTCCGGCATAAGCCCGCGCCATATTGAGATTGGCGGCATTGGGGCTGGGGTTGATCCAGATGCGACCGTCGGGCCAGCCGAAGCCCGGACCCCGGTCCGGCTCCCACCCTTCCATTGCGACGACGCGATACTCGAGGTTGAGATTGAAGCGGTGGATGAACCAGTGGCCGAGCTCGCCGAGCGTCATCCCGTGACGCATCGGCATTGGGCCGGCGCCGACAAAGCTTTCCCACCCTTCGCGGAGGATCAGTCCCTCGACCGGCCGGCCGGCGGGGTTGGGACGGTCCAGAACCCACACCGCCTTGCCATGTCCGGCCGCCGCTTCCAGCACGTAGAGCAAGGTCGTGATGAAGGTGTAGATGCGGCAGCCGAGATCCTGCAGATCGATCAGGATCGTGTCGAACGTGGCCATCGCCTGGCCGGTCGGGCGGCGCACTTCGCCGTAAAGGCTGAACACCGGAATGTGGTGGACCTGGTCGGTGAAGTCGTCGGACTCCACCATATTGTCCTGCTTGTCACCGCGCAGACCATGCTGCGGCCCGAAGGCGGCGGTCACATTCACTCCCGCCGCGACAAGAGCGTCGAGGCTGTGGGTGAGGTCGCGGGTGACGGATGCCGGATGCGCGAGCAGGGCAACGCGCTTGCCCTCAAACGGGCGGCGCAGCTCCGGGTCGGCGAGCAGCCGATCGATTCCAAACAAGGTCATGGGCGTGTGCTTAAGGAAGCCGCGCGACGAAGCAATCCGGATGATGGAAATCTGGTGCTTCCGCCGGATGCGCCAGCGCCCAATAGGATTTGGCGCCGTCCCGCTCTTCCAGCACCGCGGACAAGCCGAACTCCCATTGCGCTTCCGCCTCGACCGCGACCGTTGCACCGAACGTCCACCAGGTCAGATTGTCCTCAAGGCGAATGTAGGGCGGCGCTCCGATCTCGGCGGTTGCCATGCCCTCGCGATAGCCGGTGAAATCATAGGCCTGCCAACCGCCGGACGGAGCGAAATTCCATTCGCGATAGGTCTGCTCGCCCAGACGGCGGATGAACAATTCAAAGCAGGTCGTCTCCCAGAGCTTGTCACTCCGTGCGGGCTCCCCCGTGTCGGAAACCGCAAAATCCGCAAGCGGCGCTCCGACACCGAACCAGATGTTCAGCGTCGCCGTCAGGCCGAAGGACGCCGCATGCTCGACGCTGGCCCACAGCCGCATCTGTGCGCGCGGCGGCGGTGTTGACGGGTGCGGAACCAGGGTCAGCTGCATTACCCCATTATCGTCATTCCCGCGCACGCGGGAACCCAGTTCTTTCATCGGCTGGGTCCCCGCCTTCGCGGGGATGACGGGATGGGCGTGGCGCAGTAAGGCTCATGCACAATGACCTACCGCTCCTCCCTCCTGAGCCTGCTCGACGAGCGCGGCTATATCCATCAGGTGACGGACGCCGTGGCGCTCGATGCGCTGGCGCAAAAGGAAATCGTCACTGCGTACATCGGCTTCGACGCGACGGCGCCGAGCCTGCATGTCGGAAGCCTCGTCCAGATCATGATGCTTCGCCGGCTTCAGCAAGCGGGGCACAAGCCGATCGTGCTGATGGGCGGCGGGACGACCAAGGTCGGCGATCCGTCGGGCAAGGACGAAAGCCGCAAATTGCTGTCGGCTGACGACATCAACATTAATATCGCCTCGATCCGCCAAGTGTTCGAACGCTTCCTGACGTTCGGCGACGGACCGACCGATGCCGTCCTGGCCGACAATGCCGACTGGCTCGACACACTCGAATATGTGCCCTTCCTGCGCGAGGTTGGCCGCCATTTTACGATCAACCGCATGCTGACCTTCGACAGCGTGCGCCTACGGCTCGACCGCGAGCAGCCACTGACCTTCCTCGAATTCAATTACATGATTCTGCAGGCCTATGATTTCCTCGAACTGTCGCGCCGCAGCGGTTGCCGGTTGCAGATGGGCGGCTCCGACCAGTGGGGGAATATCGTCAACGGCATCGAACTCACCCGGCGGATCGAGAGCAAGGAGGTCTACGGCGTCACGACGCCGCTGATCACCACCGCGGACGGCGCGAAGATGGGCAAGACTGCGTCGGGCGCGGTGTGGCTGAACGCGGACCAGCTCAGCCCGTATGATTATTGGCAATTCTGGCGAAACAGCGCGGATGCGGACGTCGGGCGGTTTTTGCGCCTGTTCACGGATGTGCCGCTTGAGGAAATCGCGCGGTTGGAGGCGTTGCGGGGCGCTGAAATCAATCAGGCCAAGATCGTGCTCGCGACCGAAGCCACGGCGATGCTCCACGGGCGGGAATCGGCCGAGGCGGCGCAGGAGACCGCACACACAACATTCGAGCAAGGCGGCGCGGGCGAGGACTTGCCGACTGTGGCGGTGTCCTATGGCATGACCGTGGTGCAGGCGCTGACGGCCTTGGGCTTTACCGGATCGAACAAGGAGGCGCGGCGCAAGGTCGATGAGGGTGCAGTGCGCTTCAACGATGAGGTCGTAACCGATCCCGCGATGGCAGCAGGTCCGGGCAAACTGAGCCTCGGACGGAAGAAGCACGGGTTGCTCAGTTAGCTGTTCCCCGGCGAAGGCCGGGGCCCAGGGCAGCGGGAACCGCTGCTTCGCAGCGGCCTGGACCCCGGCCTGCGCCGGGGAACTAGCCCGACCTAATCAGCCCGATCGCCTGATCGCGTTCGAACAGATAGAGGCACGTCCGTGCCGCCCCGCCGCGCGGCCCACTCAATCCTCCATCGCGGTCGAGCAACAAGCGCGCATCGTCCCGCGCTATTGGAACCAGCGCGGTTACGTCTTCGGCGGAGGCCACACGAAATGCGACTTCGCCCGACTGTTTTGTGCCCAATATTTCGCCCGGGCCGCGCAGGCGCAGATCCTCCTCGGCGATGCGGAAGCCATCGTTGGTCTCCCGCATCAGCGCGAGCCGCGCCCGTCCGGTTTCGCTTAACGCCTGCCCCCGGATCAGCAGGCAGATGCTCTTGCCCTCTCCGCGTCCGACCCGCCCGCGCAGCTGGTGCAATTGAGCCAACCCGAACTTGTCCGCGCCCTCGACGATCATGAGTGTCGCGTTCGGCACATCGACGCCGACCTCGATCACGGTCGTTGCGACCAGCACGGCAAGGTCGCCGCTTGCAAAGGCCGCCATCACCGCATCCTTTTCCGGCCCCTTCATCCGCCCGTGCACCAGTCCAACGCGGTCTCCGAAGCGCATGCGCAGCACACGCGATCGCTCTTCGGCCGCCGCGGCATCGCTTTTCTCGCTCTCCTCGACCAGCGGGCAGACCCAATAGGCCTGACCCCCGCCGTCGATGTGCCGCCCGAGACCCGCGATCACCTCCGGCAGCTTTTCCTCGCTGATCACCCGCGTTTCCACCGGCGTCCGCCCCGGCGGCATCTCGTCGATGCGGCTGACGTCCATCTCGCCATATTGCGTCAAAGTCAGCGTGCGCGGAATCGGCGTCGCCGTCATGACCATCAGATGCGGCGGACGTTCGGCCTTCGCGGACAAAAGCAGCCGCTGCGACACTCCGAACCGATGCTGCTCGTCGATCACCGCAAGACCAAGATTGCGATAGGCGACCTTCTCCTGAAAGATCGCATGGGTGCCGACCAGAATGTCGATCGAGCCGTCAGCAAGCCCCATCAGCACGCTGTCGCGCGGACGCCCTTTTTCGCGCCCGGTAAGAATCGCGACGCGCACGCCAATGCTGTCGAGTTGCTTGAGCAAGGTGGCGTGGTGCTGGCGCGCAAGAATCTCCGTCGGCGCGAGAAAAGCGGCCTGCGCCCCGCTCTCAACGGCGGCGAGCATCGCCATCAGCGCGACCAGCGTCTTGCCCGACCCGACGTCGCCCTGGATCAGGCGCAGCATCGGGATGGGCTGCGCCATGTCGCCGCGGATTTCTTCAATCACGCGCTGCTGCGCAGACGTCAGACTGTACGGGAGTTTCAGTCTGTCCGTGATTGTCCCAGTGCCGGCGAGCGGAACGCCCCGGCGACGCCGTGACGCCTGGCGGATCAGCATCAAGGCAAGCTGGTTTGCGAATATCTCATCATAGGCCAGGCGGCGGCGCTCGGCCGATCCCGGTTCGCGGTGCGCTTCGGCCAAAGAGGACCGCCACGGCCGCCAGCTTTCGTGCGCAAGCAAGGCCGGTTCAATCCATTCAGGCAGCTCCGGCGCACGCTCAAACGCTGCCGCCGAAAGCTCGCCCATGCGGCGGTTGGTGATGCCCTCGGTCAGCGGATAGACCGGCTCGCGCAGTGGCATAGCTGCGGCCTTGCCCGGTTCGGCGACTTCGGGATGAATGATCTGCCATTCGTCGCCGTACGCCTCCAGCTTGCCGGAGATGGTGCGTTGTTCTCCGAGCGGAAGCTGCTTATTCGCCCACCCCGGATTGTTGAAATAAACCAGGGTGATGGTGTTTCCGTCGCTGTCGCTGGCATGGACGCGCGTTGGACCGCGGCCGGAGCGGGGCTGGCGAAAATCGAATGGCGTCACGTCGATGATGACGATCCGGCCGAGCAAGGCCGCATTCGCGGCGGGTGCCGCCACCCGTTCGATCGCGCCGGTCGGCAGATGGTAGATGAGGTCGATGGCGCGCGTCAGGCCAAGGCGCTTCAACCCCTTCGCGAGCTGCGGCCCGACGCCCTTCAGCGCTTCCACTTCGGCAAACAGCGGGTTGAGGATTTCGGGGCGCATCGACCTCCGATTAAGCAGGCGCGGACGCTGCTGTCATCCTCTGCACGCCCGCATAGGTCCAGCGCCGCCACAGGAATTCCATCGGACCGCGCGTGTGCCGGGCCAACCACCGGTGCGAAAAGGCGGTTTGCGCCGCGAACAGCAGGACGGCAAAACCATATAAGCCAGGCGGGGGCCATTTGCCGACCTGGCCGAGGGCGAACCCGTAGAAAACAACGACGCAGATCACCGACTGGGCCAGGTAGTTGGTCAACGCCATCCGTCCCGGCGCTGCAAGCACACCGAGCCAGCGCTGCGCATGCGGCCATGCCAAAGCGAAGCCGGCTGCATAGGCGAAGGCCATCGGGACGGTACCGATCAGCGACGGCCAGTCGGACTGGCCGAGACCGGCCGTGCGCGCATAAAAGATATTGGCTGGGACGCCGATCGACAGTCCGATGGCTAACACCCGCCACAGGAAGACGCGATTGCCGGGCAGCCGACCATCAGCCAACCGGCGGCCGAGCCAAACACCGACAAGCATGATCCCCAGTACCTTCGGAATGCGCCAGGACATCAGCTTCAGTCCCCAGGCATAGATCGGACCACTTGCGATCCAGGAAAACCGGGCCTGGAAGTCGGGACGGCTAATCCATGCGATCGGATCGGCAGGAGTACCGCCAAGCGCGATCGCCACCCGGTCGCTGAGCGCGAAAAATCCTAGATCGGGCGGCCAGTTCATCGCCTTGACCAAAGCGATTCCCGCGAACGGAACAACGAAGATCAATACTGCTGCGGTCACGAGGAGTACTCGATCCGCCAAGCGGTGAAAGAACGGCAACACGAGCCCCAGCAGCGCGTAGAGGACCAGGATGTCGCCATCCCAGATCAACCATTCGTGGACCAGCCCGATCGCGAGCAAAATCAGAATCCTCCGGCGATAAATCCGAAGCCCGTCGACTCCCCTGTTTGTCAGCCGCTGCAGCTGGAGCGCGAAGCCCGCCCCGAACAGCATCGAGAAGATCGTGTAGAATTTCCCGTCGACGAAGAAGTGATGCAGTCGCTCCTGCCACAATGCGCCATCCACGCCGGCAAGCGCCACCCGGTGATCGGGTGGCGGGAAAACCCAGCCCGAAAAAACAAGGATGTTCGCGAGCAGGATACCGAACAGCGCAAGTCCGCGGAGGGCATCCACGATCTCCACTCGGTCTTCGCAGGGTCCGGCTCCCAAGCTCATGTCGATTTCCCCCTCGGGCAAGACTAGCACAGTCTCCGGACACACCCTAGATGAGCCGTTCCCATGCACTCGGACCCCGACCTGAAGCGCCTGCATTGGCGCGCGCACCATCGCGGTACGCGCGAGGCGGATATGCTGGTGGGTGGCTTCTTCGATGCACATTGCATGGCCTGGGACGTGCGTGAGAAGGCCCTGTTCGCCGAGCTGCTGGAGGAACAGGATGTCGATATTATGGCCTGGGCGATCGGAGCCCAGACCGCCCCGGAGCGCTTTCGCGGACCCATGCTCGATGCTTTGAAGGCGCTCGACTATATTAGAGTCGCGCGATGACCGAACCGCTGCAACGCATTGTTCGCGC
>JBDSZD010000263.1:0-2494 GCA_039925325.1 Sphingomicrobium sp. | reverse complement strand
TGAGCTGTTCCGCGTGAAGTTTGACGCGCAGGCCATGATTTTCGGCAGCGGCAAAGAGCGCCTCGATCTCGTGCGGGAGAAATCCGATTCCTTCGCAAAATCCGTCGACACTGGTCGCGAGTCCGGCATTGGCGACCGCTGGAATCATCTCCTCGATGGCCTCGGCAACGAAGGCCGCGCGGTCCTTGCCGGCAGGAAGCGCGTGCAGCGCAAGCAGCGTCCCGACCACCCGCACCGGCTCCGTCTGCCCCAGCGCTTTGGCGACGTTGAGCAGCCGCATCTCGGCGCGCGTGTCGAGGCCATAGCCCGACTTGATCTCGACCGTGGTGCAGCCGCCGGCTATCAGCGCGCGCAGGCGGCGGCGGCCCGACTCGATCAACTCGGTGGAGGAGGCGGCGCGGGTGCGCTCGACGGTGGAGGCAATTCCGCCGCCGGCCTGTGCGATCTGCTCATAACTGGCGCCGGCCCGCCGCATGGCATGTTCATCGGCGCGGGTTCCGCCGAAGACCAGATGCGTGTGACAGTCGATCAGGCCCGGCGTGACCCACGCACCGCCGAGCGGCACCACCTCCTTCGCCCGGTAACCGGCAAGCTCGGTGCGCTTGCCAACACGAACGACCTTGCCGTCCTGGATGCCGACGGCACCGTTCATGACGATGCCAAGGGGGTCGCCCCGCACCGACTCCATCGTTGCGACATGGCAGTCGATCAGCAGGCGGTCCCACATCGGCATGGGCTTTAGGCTCGCGCGGGTGTAGCGTCAAAGCATGGGCAGCTGGTCGAACCTGTCGGAGCTTCTGGTTGCGGGAGACGCGCCGGTGGCGCTGCTCGGCGCGCCGCTGGCCGCAGGCTCGGTGACGCCGGGTGCTTGCGACCAAGCGCCACAGCGACTTCGCCAAATGCTCTCCCGCATCGGGCGATACGATGTTGAGACGGGGCGCGAGCTGGAAACCCTGGTTCGGGATCGGGGCGATCTCGATTTGTCCGGGCTCAGCATCGAGCAGGCCACCGGGCCGCTGATCGCAGCGATTGCACAGAGCACGCTGGACCATGCGCTGACGCTGCTGGTGGGCGGAAACAATGCCGTAACCCGGCCGGCGGTGCTCGGCCTTGGCGGCGAGCTGGACGAGGTCGGGCTGATCACGCTCGATGCCCATTTCGACATGCGGGATACCGCTGAAGGTCTAAGCAATGGCAATCCGGTGCGCGCGCTGCTCGAAGATGGCCTGCCGGGCGCGAACATTGCGCAGGTCGGACTGGCGGGCTTTGCCAATATGCAAGCGATGCACGCGGACGCGATCGAAGCCGGCCACTGCATCGTCACCATCGGGGATGTGCGGCGTGAAGGGATTGCCCACGCGATCGCGAAGGCGCTCGACCATGTCGCGCATTGCGACGCCTTGGTGGTGGACTGCGACATCGACGTCATCGACCGGGCGCAGCTCCCCGGAGCGCCCGGGGCACGGCCGGGTGGAATGGCGGTAGCGGACTTTTTCTGGGCGGTGCGCAAGCTGACGTCCGACCCGCGCGTCAGGGTGATCGACCTCACCGAATGGGATCCGTCGCTCGACGCAAGCGATCTCACGGCGCTGACCGCCGGCCGCTGGTTTGCGGAATGCCTAGCGGGTTACGAGCTGCGCTGAACCTCACCCTTGCGCCAGCCGAGATCCGACGAGGTGTGGAACGTGATTGAGTAACGACAAAAAGCTCACTCGCCGAACAGTTATGCCAACTCGGACGGTTTTAATTCGGGAGCGAGCTGATCGAAGGTGCATTGCTTTGCCGCAGACGAAAAAAAGCCCGCCGTGAGGCGGGCTTGATTGGTGGTTGCGGGAGTAGGATTTGAACCTACGACCTTCAGGTTATGAGCCTGACGAGCTACCGGGCTGCTCCATCCCGCGTCAACCATCGTTAGGCCTCAGGGCGCCGTTGCTGGCATCCGCCAGCTTGGCTATCCTCCCGGCTTGAAGCCGGTCCGGGCGGCCTTTGGCCTTGCGAAACCTTGCGGCTTCGGGACCTTTGCCCGGTAAACAAAAAAGCCGCCGCTCGGCACTTGCCGGCAGCGGCTTTTTTGAAATTGTGAATGGGCTCTCGATATCACGCTGGCTTCAAAGCCTGGCGGCGACCTACTCTTCCATCGCTTAAGCGATAGTACCATCGGCGCAGTCCGGTTTCACGGCCGAGTTCGGGATGGGATCGGGTGGGTCACGGACGCTATGACCACCAAGCTATGGGGCCAGCGTGTAGGGCACCCCATCAAAGCAAATCTTGATGGGGAACCGTTATATCGAGTTCTAGAAACCGTGCATTTGACCTTATTCATTTAGCGTCATCTAGCTGAGGTCTAACCCCATCGGTCAGCAGAGCTGTCGATGATGGTGGGACTCTCAAGCGCGAAAAGAGCAATTAGGACCGGTTAGCTCCACACATTACTGTGCTTCCACACCCGGCCTATCAACGTGGTGGTCTTCCACGGCTCGATGAAATCTTATCT
>JBDSZD010000262.1:0-4597 GCA_039925325.1 Sphingomicrobium sp. | reverse complement strand
GCAGCATGTCCTCGGGAAGGGCGAGTACCACCGGCCCCGGCCGTCCGGCCGTCGCCACGCGATAAGCGCGGGCCACATATTCGGGAATGCGCCGCGCATCGTCGATCCGCGCGGCCCATTTGGCGATAGGGCCGAAAAAGGCGGGGAAGTCGATCTCCTGAAAGCCCTCGCGGTCACGATCGCCGCGCGCGACATCGCCGACGAACAGGATCATCGGGGTCGAGTCCTGGAAAGCGACATGCACTCCGCCGCTGGCATTGGTCGCGCCGGGGCCACGCGTAACGAACGCAATGCCCGGGCGCCCCGTCATCTTGCCGTCGGCGTCGGCCATATAGGCGACGCCGCCTTCCTGCCGGCAGACGACCAGGTCGATGGCAGGCGTGTCATGAAGCGCGTCGAGGACCGCGAGGAAGCTTTCGCCCGGGACCGTGAAGATGCGGTCGCAGCCTTGGATTCGAAGCTGATCGACGAGGATTTGGCCGCCGGTGCGTGTGCTCATGCGCCGATATTAGCCGCGGCCCGTCCCTGCGTCACCCGTGGGCTATTCAAGCACCCGTCTGGCGATGCGGGGCGGCAACCGGTTTCGATTCCGGCGAACCTTTCTGGCGGAGGAAGATGCTCAGGACGACCAGCACCGCGGTGGACAGAAACTCACTCTGCCAGTTCTGGAAGGATTCGAACCACAGCTGGCTGCTGAACAGATATTCGGCGGCGGACGCGGCCGGTTCGCCATGAAGCGCCGCTTCCTGAGCGGCCTCCTTCGCGCTGAACAGCCAGTGCATCGTGAAGGATGCAACGAACAGGATCAGCAGCGCGATTCCAAGCGAATGGCCATACAGCCACCGCACGAACGGACCCCTGCGCAATGCCGCCGGAGCGTCCGCATTGTCATTCCTGTCGAGCGTATCGCCGTTGCGCACCGACCCGTCCGGATCGGCGGATTCCGCTGACCCGCGCTGAAACAGGATAGCGGTCAGGACGACATAGGCCGACATTTGCAGGAATTCGCTCTCCCAATTCTCGAACACGGTCGACACGAACAAGGGATCGGAGAGGAACGCGATTGCGCCAATCGGCTGCGCGCCATGTGCGGCCAGCTCCTCGTTCTGAAAATGAAGTCCGGTCAGCCAGTGGCCGACGAAGCTGCCCAGGAACAGCAGCATCAAGACAATGGTCAGCCCGTTGTCCTTGAAAAATCTGGTCACGCGATACTCCCCCAACTCCGGTCCAGCCACGCCGGCGGTGCTTTGGTCATGGGGTGAGTTCTAGCGTGCTCAGCCGGTCTTTTCGAGATCATGCTTCAGCTTTGCCAGCATCGCCACGGCGCGCTTCGCGTGCGGCCCAATCCACCGTTCGTGAATGGCGTGGATCGGCAGTGGGTTGAGGCGGTTCCAGCGTTCCCGACCGCGCCGCTCGACGATCAGCAGATCCGCGGATTCGAGCACGCCGAGATGCTGCATAACCGTGCAGCGGTCGAGTTCCGGGAACTGGTCGCACAAGGCGCCGGTGGTCAGCGGCTGGTCGCGCAGCACATCAAGCATTGCGCGGCGGTGCGGTGAAGCGAGCGCCTTGAAAATCCGATTTTGCCGATCTTCGATTGACATGTTATAAATATATAACATAAACGGCACCCCGGCAAGGAGGCTTGATCATGGACCTGCATTTCACCGTGATGATTCACGTGTCCCGGCCCGTTCACGAGGTGTTCGAGGCGGTCGCGGACCCGAAGCAATTGTCATCCTATTTCACAACCGGCGGCGCGAGCGCGCGGCTGGAGGCGGGCACGACGGTCACTTGGGACTTCCACGACTTTCCAGGAGCATTTCCGGTCGAGGTCGTGGATGTCGTCCAGAACGAACGGATCGTGCTTAAATGGGAAGCCAATGAGGGGCCTCCGAAGGAAGGCACGGACGGCCATAAAGGCGCGGGCTATCAGACGACGGTGACCATGTGCTTCAAGCCGACCGACGACGGGCGGACCCTGGTGGAGATCGCGGAAAAGGGCTGGCGCGAGACCGACGCGGGCCTCAAGGCGAGCTACGGCAATTGCATGGGCTGGTCGCAAATGCTCGCGGCGCTGAAGATGTGGGTCGAGCACGGCATCAACCTGCGCGAGGGGGCGTATAAATAAGACCATGGAGGGCGGATTCCAGATAGATCCAGCCCGCACGTCGGAGGATTTGGCTGCGGTTGAGCGGCTGTTCACTGAGTATGCGAAATCGCTGGATGTCGATCTGAAGTATCAAAACTTCGACGATGAACTTGCCGGACTGCCCGGCGTGTACGCTGCTCCGGCTGGCGAATTGCTGCTTGCAAGAATGTCATGCGGCGAGCCGATTGCTTGCGTCGGGATGCGGCGGCTTCGGAATAAAACATGCGAGATGAAGCGCCTTTATGTTGCTGCTGGCGGCCGCGGCTTAGGATTAGGACGGGCGCTCGTTCGCAGGATTGCTTTGGCGGCCGCGGACTCCGGCTACACCAAAATCGTCCTCGACACGCTGCCGAGCATGCATTCGGCGCAATCCTTGTATCGGGCGGAAGGCTTTTCCGAGATCGAGCCCTATTACGACACGCCCATAACAGGAACGGTGTTCATGGCTCGCGCCATCAGGCCTGGTGAATGACCTTGACCACCTGATAGGTCTCCAGTCCTTCCTTGCCGCCTTCGGTGCCGAAGCCGCTATCCTTAACCCCGCCGAACGGTGCGTCGGCGCTTGAAATGGCGAAGGTGTTCAGGCCAACCATGCCCGCTTCGATTGCGCCGCCGAGCAAGTTCGCTCGGCGGCCGTTTTCGGTGAAGGCGAAGGCTGCGAGGCCGAAGGGGAGGCGGTTGGCTTGTTCGATTGCGTCGTCGAAGTCGCGGAACGGGCGGGTAACGGCGACCGGGCCGAACGGTTCGTGGTTCATGATGTCGGCTTCGACCGGCACGTCGGCGAGCAGGGTCGGCTGATAGAAGAAGCCGCCATGGCCCGGCTCACCGCCGGCGAGGACGCGCGCGCCTTTGGCTTTGGCGTCCTCGATGAGCGCGCCGAGAGCGTCAGGGCGGCGCTTGTTGGCGAGCGGGCCCATCTGTGTGTCCGGCTGGAGGCCGTCCCCGACTTTCACCTTGGCGGTGCGCTCCGCGAAGCCCTCAAGGAAGGCGTCGTAGATCGATTCCTGCACATAGAAGCGGGTTGGCGAGACGCACACCTGGCCGGCATTGCGGAATTTCTGCGCGACGACCTTGTCCAGCGTCTTTTCGAGATCGCAATCGTCGAAGATCAGCACCGGCGCGTGGCCGCCGAGCTCGAGCGTGACGCGGGTCATGCTGTCGGCGCACAGCTTCATCAACTGCTTGCCGACCGCGGTCGATCCGGTGAAGCTGATCTTGCGGATATGGGGTGAAGCGATGAGGCGGCGGCTGACTTGGTCGGGTACGCCGAAGATCAGCTGGAACACTCCACGCGGAAGCCCGGCATGGTCGAGCGCCTCGGCCAGCGCCTGCGTTGAACCTGGCGTTTCCTCGGGCGGCTTGGAAATGACCGAGCACCCGGCCGCAAGCGCCGCCGCGACTTTCTTCGACAGCAAATAGAGCGGGAAATTCCACGGGCTGAAGGTCGCGACCGGGCCGACCGGCTCATGCATCACACGCGACAGCTGGCCGGGCGGGCGGACCAGCACGCGGCCATAGTCGCGGCGGATTTCCTCGGCGTACCAGTCGAACATGGCGGCGGAGCCGGCCACTTCAGAGCGGGATTCAGCGAGCGGCTTGCCCTGTTCCTGGGTCATCAGCGCCGCGATCTGGTCGGTGCGCTTGCGCAGCAGTTGCGCCGTAGTGCGCAGGATGGTGGCGCGTTCATCGACGACGGTCGCGCGCCACAGCGGGAAAGCGCGGGCGGCGGCGGCCGCTGCCTCGTCGAGATCGGCTTCGGTCGCCAGCGGAAGCTCGGCGATTGCGGTCCCGCTGACCGGATTGACGACCGCGAACTGGTCGCGGCCCTCGCCGCTGCGCCAACTCCCATCGATGAACAGCTTCAAGTCGGCGTCATATCCCATGTGCACGAGATAGGCCTCGCTTGAAGGCTGGACAACCGGCGGCTAGGCGCTTGGCCATGACCAAGCATGAGCTGATTGCAAAGCTGCACGCCCACGAAGGCTGGGTACCGGGCAAGCGTATTCGCGTGGACTTTGGAAGCGAGGGGTCGATCCTCGCCGATGGTGTGCAACAGTCCGTCAGCGACGCGGCGGACGCAGCGGACACCATCATCGGAATCAGCTGGACCGACTGGCAGGCGCTTTCCGATGGGCGACTTGATCCGATGGGAGCGTTCATGAGCGGACGCCTGCGGGTGCAAGGCGATATAAGCGACGCGGTGCAACTAGGCAGCCGGTTGAAAGATCTGAGGAGCTGATATGGCGATCATTTACTCCGCCGCCGCCGAAGCACTCGAAGGGCTGCTGTTCGACGGCATGACCATTGCTGCTGGCGGGTTCGGACTGTGCGGCATCCCCGAGCGGCTGATCGATGCGATCGTGGCGTCGGGGGTCAAGGACCTGACGATCGCGTCGAACAATGCCGGGATCGACAATGAGGGGCTCGGCAAGCTGCTGCGGACCC
>JBDSZD010000261.1:0-2826 GCA_039925325.1 Sphingomicrobium sp. | reverse complement strand
TTGGGTCCGCGCGGCTCGGCAGGTTCAGGAAGGACTAGCGCAGCAGGGCGCTGATGACCTGCTGGACCAGCATGGTCTTGGGGTCGACCTGATAGAGATAGCCGTTGTTGTAATAATAGCGGTCGTTCTGGTCGAACCTGTCATTCCGGAGGTGTTCCGGGATTTGGTTGTAGGTCCAGGTGTTGCCGAAGTTGCGGTTATAGCGCTGTCCGACATTGTAGGTCTTCTTCGCCTGGCCCGGAGGCATGCAGCCGTTATGCTTCTTGGCCAGACCCGGAGGGCAGGCACCGTGGGCATTCAGGGCGTAGAGGCGGCCATAACGATCGCTGACGATGACGCCACGGCCGGATTTGGCGGACGCTTTGTGAACATTGCCATGGTTCATCGCCGCATGATTGGATTTGCCGTGCCCTTCGCCGGGCTTCGCAGCGGCGGGAACGGTGGTTGCGAGCATTGCTGCACCCGCGAGCATAATGAGAGTCTTCATGTGTCTGTCCTCATATTCGGCCGGCTCAACGGATGTTCCGTTCTCCGGCAACGAAGTGAAAAGCTGACGCCACACGGGCGTATCCAGCCTCCTCCAAGACCTATCAACGACCGAAAGCGAGTCGAGTTGCGGCGTTCATCGGCCCGCAAGGATTTAGGTATGAGCGGAGCGGTTGCCCCTTCCGGCCCATGCCGCTAAGCGGGCGCCGACGCGCCGACGAGGGTGCATCCTTAAGCGGACAATGCCTTGTCCGCGCCCATAAATGAAAGGTTGGAGCTGGCCCTTATGGCTCGCAGGAAAATCGCGCTTATCGGCGCCGGAAACATTGGCGGAACGCTCGCTCACCTCGCGGCGCAGAAGGAATTGGGCGACATCGTCCTGTTCGACGTGGTCGAGGGCGTGCCGCAGGGCAAGGCGCTCGATCTGTCGCAATGCGGGCCGGTCGAAGGCTTCGACGCCAAAATCACCGGCACTAATGATTATGCCGACATCGCCGGCGCGGACGTGATCATCGTCACCGCCGGCGTGCCGCGCAAGCCGGGCATGAGCCGCGACGATCTGCTCGGCATCAACCTCAAAGTGATGAAGGCGGTCGGCGAGGGCATCAAGGCCAATGCGCCGGACGCCTTCGTGATCTGCATCACCAACCCGCTCGATGCGATGGTGTGGGCGCTGCGCGAATTTTCGGGGCTGCCGCACAACAAGGTGGTCGGCATGGCGGGCGTGCTCGACAGCGCGCGCTTCTCGACCTTCCTCGCGCAGGAATTCAAGGTCTCGATCCGCGACGTGAACACGTTCGTGCTCGGCGGCCATGGTGACACGATGGTACCGGTGGTCAGCTATTCGACCGTCAACGGCATCCCGGTGCCCGACCTCGTCAAGATGGGCCTGTCGACGCAGGAGCGCATCGACGCCATCGTCCAGCGCACGCGCGGCGGCGGCGGCGAGATCGTCGCGCTGCTCAAGACTGGCTCCGCCTTCTACGCGCCGGCCGCGAGCGGCATTGCGATGGCCGAGGCCTATCTCAACGACCAGAAGCGCATCCTGCCCTGCGCCGCTTATGTCAGCGGCGAATATGGCGTGAACGACCTGTATGTCGGCGTGCCGGTGCAAATTGGCGCCGGCGGCGTCGAGAAGATCATCGAGATCGAATTGGACGAAGAGGCGAAGCAGGGCCTGCAGGTCAGCGTCGATGCGGTTAAGGAGCTGCTGGCTGCGTGTAAGCAAATTGATGGATCGCTGACTTAAAATGGAAGCGCAGCTGTTCTGGGGATTTCTGATCGTGACGCTGCTAGCAGCGCCCTTCCTTGGCACGCGTAAACAGTGGCGAATTGCTGGAGTTCTGCTCGGATCAGCGCTGATCTACCCCGCTTCAGTCCTGTACGCCCAACTAACTGAAACGACGATCTCCCAGTCTGACCGCCAAATGGGACAGCTTTTTCTGATGATTACTGCCGTGCTGATCTTGATGGCGATAGGCGCGTTCGCCGCTGGTTGGTTTATCCGTAACTCACAATCGCGGCCCGGCAAGCGGCCAGCCGGGGAGAAATTCTGATGAGCATCCTCGTCAACAAGAACACCCGCGTCATCACGCAGGGGATGACTGGGGAGACCGGGACGTTCCACACGCAACAGGCGCTCGCCTATGGCACGCAGATGGTCGGCGGTGTCACTCCGGGCAAAGGCGGGACCACGCACATCGACCTGCCCGTATTCGACACTGTCGCGGAAGCGGTCGAGAAGACCGGCGCCGATGCCTCCGTGATCTACGTTCCGCCGCCCTTCGCCGCGGACTCGATCCTTGAGGCAATCGCCGCCGAAGTGCCGCTGATCGTCTGCATCACGGAGGGCATTCCGGTGCTCGACATGGTGAAGGTCAAGCGCGCGCTGTCGACCTCCAAGTCGCGGCTTA
Source organism: Sphingomicrobium sp. (assembly GCA_039925325.1). Lineage (GTDB taxonomy): Bacteria > Pseudomonadota > Alphaproteobacteria > Sphingomonadales > Sphingomonadaceae > Sphingomicrobium. The sequence continues at coordinate 427 of JBDSZD010000261.1, read as the reverse complement.
TCGGCCCGAACTGCCCCGGCGTGCTGACCCCGGACGAGTGCAAGATCGGCATCATGCCGGGTAATATCTTCTCGAAGGGCAGCGTCGGCGTCGTGTCGCGCTCCGGCACGCTCACGTACGAAGCGGTGTTCCAGACCACCAACGAGGGCTTGGGCCAGACCACCGCGGTCGGCATCGGCGGCGATCCGGTCAACGGCACCAACTTCATCGACCTGCTCGAACTGTTCCTGGCGGATGACGCGACCCAATCGATCATCATGATCGGTGAAATCGGCGGAAGCGCCGAAGAAGACGCCGCGCAATTCATCGCCGATGAGGCGAAACGCGGCCGCAAGAAACCGATGGTCGGCTTCATCGCCGGACTGACCGCTCCTCCGGGACGTCGTATGGGCCATGCCGGCGCGATTGTCTCGGGAGGCAAAGGCGG
>JBDSZD010000260.1:0-3753 GCA_039925325.1 Sphingomicrobium sp. | reverse complement strand
CGGCGTGACCGGCCCGCCGGAGCCCCTGCGCGAGATCATCGCTCGTCATGGACTGCAGGCGAGCAAGGCGCTGGGACAGAATTTCATTCTCGACCGCCAATTACTGGCGCGGATCGCATCCATTCCGGGCGATCTGAAGGGAGCCGTCGCTTACGAGGTGGGGCCGGGCCCGGGCGGGCTGACCCGAGCGCTGTTAGATGCGGGTGCACGACTGACAGCGGTCGAACGCGACCGGCGCTGCCTGCCCGCGCTTGCGGAGCTTGCGGCGGAGTTCTCCTCGCTTCGACTTATCGAAGGGGATGCGCTCAATGTGGAGGAGGAAGCCACACTCGGGCGCGACGTCCATGTGGTCGCCAATCTCCCCTACAACGTCGGAACCGCGCTGCTGTTGCGGTGGCTGCAAGCGGAGTGGACGCCGTGGTGGGCGTCGCTCACATTGATGTTCCAGAAGGAAGTTGCCGACCGCATCGTCGCCGGATGCGGGAGCGACGCTTACGGACGGCTGTCGGTCGCGGCGCAATGGCGCAGCGAAGCGCGGCTGGCGCTGACCGTAAACCGCTCGGCGTTCGTTCCCCCGCCGAAGGTAACGTCGGCCGTCGTGCATATCAAACCCACGGCGCAGCCGGCCGGGGTCGATCGAAAAATGCTGGAGAAGGTCACGGCAGTCGCGTTCGGTCAGCGCAGAAAAATGCTCCGCTCCACGTTGAAGGCGTTGCCCGGAGCACTCGACGCACTTGCCAAGCTCAATATCGATTCCGAGCGGCGCGCCGAGACGGTCAGCGTCCCGGAATTCGTCGCGCTTGCGCGCGCGCTTTCCTAGTCGGTTTTGGTGGTGGCCTTGGGTTTGGTGGCCGCGGCCACCGTCGGCCCACGATTGACCGCTGCGGAAAGCTCTGTCAGCGGCGCGCAGCCCTGCGGGCACAAAGTCTTGAGCTTCTGAAGATTGGCCTGCGCCCGCGCTTTGGCGCCAAGCTCGACCATGGCTTCTCCCTGAACCGCAATCGCATTGGGGTCGTTGGGGTCGAGCAGGAGTGCCCTGCCGGTCAGACGAACGGCCTTGCCGTAAAGCTTCTGCTTATCCGCGACGCGGGCGAGTGAAACGAAAGCTGCACGGTTTCGCGGATCGACGGCCAGCGCAGTTTCGAGCGCATCGGTCGCTTCGCCGAACTTCCCCGCGCCGTATAATGCTTCACCTTGCTTCTGGAGCGCGATCGACTTTGGAGCAATTTGATCGTCGCTTTTCTGTCCGGCTACCGGCGCGGCGAGCGCAAAGGCGCAAAGCCCGATCAGAAGAAGCTCAGATTTCGACCGCATTTCAACCTCCAATTGCAAATTCCTAGCATGGTCGGACAAAGCGCGCGATGAAAAATCCATCGGTCGCGTCGTGCGCGGGTGTCAGCAGGCGTCCGACACCCTCCGGACGTCCGCCTTCGACCAAAGGGTCTTCCGATTTCCACAATGAATGGCGGCTGAGGAAGTCCGCAGCCTGGACCGCGCCTTCGCGACTGAGCAGCGAACATACCGCATAGACCAGATGCCCGCCGGGCCTGACCATGTCGGCGCCAAGATCGAGCAAGCGCTTCTGGACATCGATCAGTCGATCGAGCCGCTCAGGCGTCAGCCGCCACCGCCCTTCCGGACTGCGCCGCCATGTGCCGCTGCCAGAGCAGGGGGCGTCCACCAGCACCACTTCCGCCGATGCGCACCAGTCGGCGAGTTCCTGCGCTTCTTTGGGTGGGTTGAGCAGACGGGTCTCGATATGCGTGCCGGCGCGCTCCGCGCGGGGGGCAAGTCGCGACAATCGCGCACGATTGGTGTCGGTGCCGAGAATTTGCGCCGACTGGGCCGCAGCCGCGATCGCGAGTGCCTTGCCCCCGGCGCCGGCGCACAGATCCAGCACCCGACCGTGCGCCGGAAGGCAGGCCAGGGCAATCAACTGACTACCCTCATCCTGCACTTCAACGATCCCCCGATTGAAGCACGACCGGTCATCGACCCGACTATCCGCCGGAAGTCGGACGCCCCAGGGGCTGAGGCGAGTCGCCTCCCCTTCCCCCAACTCCGCCAGAACCTCCTCCCTCGACGAGCGCGCAATGTTTACGCGCAAATCGAGCGGCGCCCGTTCGAGCAAAGCCGGCCATTCGGATTTTGCGACCAATGGTGACAGTTCGGGAATCAGCCACGCGGGCACTGTTCCAGCCGCGGCGGCTGACTCCCCCTCTCGCAAGGCTTCGGGACCACGCGGTTCGCCGAACAGTGGCGCGAGCTTTGGATCGTCTTCAGCGAGCCCGAGGATAGCGCAGCGACCGCTCGATGGCCGTTCGGCATGCCGCCGGATCGCGCGATAGACCAGTTCGCGCACTGCACGACGGTCCCCGGATCCAGCATATCGGCGGGTCTTGAAATAGCCGCTGACGATTGAGTCAGCGGGCGGGCCATCCTCGCTGGCAGACGCAATCACCAGATCGACGATTTCGATTGCGGCCTGCAGCCTGGCTGCCGGAGTCATTGCTTAGCGGGTCGGATAGTTGGGCGCCTCGCGCGTGATCGCGACATCGTGAACGTGGCTCTCCGAAAGACCGGCGTTGGTGATGCGAACGAACTTAGCGCGCTTTTGGAGCTCGGCGATCGAAATCGATCCGGTGTACCCCATTGCCGCTTTGACCCCGCCGACAAGCTGGTGGATGATGTCGCGGACCGGACCTTTAAACGGAACCTGGCCCTCAATGCCTTCGGGCACCAGTTTCAATTGGTCCCGGATATCCTGCTGAAAATAGCGATCGGCCGACCCGCGCGCCATTGCGCCCACCGACCCCATGCCGCGATAGCTCTTGTAGGCGCGGCCCTGGTACAAAAAGGTCTCCCCGGGAGCCTCATGCGTCCCCGCCAGCAAGGAGCCGACCATCACCGTCGAGGCGCCGGCCGCGAGCGCCTTGGCAATGTCTCCGCTGGTCCGGATTCCCCCGTCGGCGATGATCGGAACGCCCGACTCTCGCGCCGCGCGCGCCGCGGCCATTACTGCGGTGAGTTGAGGGACCCCGACGCCGGCAACGATGCGGGTGGTGCAAATCGAGCCCGGGCCGATGCCGACCTTGATCGCGTCCGCGCCCGCATCGATCAAAGCGCGCGTAGCCTCGGCCGTCGCGACATTGCCGGCGATCACCTGGACGCTGTTCGACAGGCCCTTGACCCGGCTGACCGCCTTGGCGACCTCCAGATTATGGCCGTGGGCGGTGTCGATGACGATGCAGTCGCAGCCGGCATCGATCAAAGCTTCGGAGCGCTCAAAGCCCTTGTCGCCCACGGTTGTTGCCGCCGCGACGCGAAGCCTGCCTTCGCCATCCTTGGTCGCATTCGGCGCCGCGACGGACTTTTCGATGTCCTTGACGGTGATCAACCCGACGCAGCGGTTGGATTCATCGACTACGAGCAGTTTCTCGATCCGGCGCTGGTGGAGGATTCGCCGGGCCTCCTCCTGGGTCGTGCCGATCGGGACTTTTGCGAGATTGTCGTGAGTCATCAGTTCCGAAACCGGCTGGCGCGGGTTTTCGGCAAAGCGCACGTCGCGATTGGTGAGGATACCGCACAACTCGCCGTTCTTCTGAACGACGGGGATCCCGCTGATACGGTTGATTTTCATCAGTTCCAACGCTTCGGCCAGGGACTGATCCGGAGTCATGGTGATCGGGTTCACGACCATGCCGCTTTCGAATCGTTTCACGGCGCGAACCGCCGCGGCCTGTTCGTCCACTT
>JBDSZD010000259.1:0-3711 GCA_039925325.1 Sphingomicrobium sp. | reverse complement strand
GACATCGACATCGAGATCAACGAAAGCGAGCTCAGGATCGACACTTATCGCGCAAGCGGAGCCGGTGGACAGCACGTCAACACTACCGACAGCGCAGTGCGCATCACCCACATCCCGACGAACATTGTGGTTTCCTGCCAGAATCAAAGATCACAGCACAAGAACCGCGCCGAGGCGATGAAACAGTTGAAAGCGCGGCTCTATGAGGCCGAGCTGCAACGTCGCGAAGTGGAATCCGACGCGCAAAACGCGTCCAAGACCGACATCGGCTGGGGCCATCAGATCCGATCCTACGTGTTGCAGCCCTATCAGCTGGTGAAGGACCTGCGCACCGGAGTGACCTCAACCAGCCCTGGCGATGTGCTGGATGGCGACCTCGATCGCTTCATGGCGGCGGCCTTGTCCCAGCGGGTCACCGGAGAGAAAGTCGAAGTCGAGGATGTCGAGTAGACGCTCGCTTTACGCAGCCGGAGGGCTCCTCGCGATGCTTGCGCTTTCGGCGTGCCGGCCGGAGCCGAGTCAGGTCCTCTTTCCGAAGGCTCAGCGCGACGTCGCGTCGATTGTCGGAGCGAGCTTTTCGACCGAAGACGCACGTGATCGGCTCGGCGAAGCGGAAGAAGTGATGCGCCATGCCGGGGTCACGCCCGGAATGTGGGTTGCGGACGTGGGTGCTGGCCAGGGCTATTATACGGTCCGGCTGGCTCCCGCGGTCGGGCGCAAGGGCCGCGTTCTCGCCGAAGACATCATGCCGGAAGTCCGGGCGCGCTTGCTGGACCGTATCCAGCGCGAGCAGCTCGACAATGTCGCGGTGCGGCTGGGCACGCCCGCTGATCCAATGCTCCCGCCGCGGTCATTCGACCGGATTTTCCTAGTCCACATGTACCATGAGGTCGAGGAGCCCTATGAATTTTTGTGGAATCTGCGCGAGGGCCTCAAGACCAGCGGTCAGGTGATCGTGGTCGATGCCGATCGACCGACCAAGCGGCATGGAATACCCCCTGCGCTGCTGAGATGCGAATTCGCGGCGGTAGGGCTGGAATTGGTTTCCCAGCAGCTTTTGGAGGGTGGTGAATCCTATTTTTCGGCGTTCAGGATCGCCGCCCCGCGCCCGGTGCCCGGCGCGATCAAGGGGTGCAAGGCGTAGAGTTTGTTTCAGCTTGTTTGAAGCAGTGCCGGCGGGGGAGTGGGGACCGGTAAGCCCAAGTGAAACAGACCCTAGATCAGCCCTACCTGGCGTAGGCTGACACAGTCTTTCCCGGCAAAAATGAGATGGTCCAGAATGGAGCAGTCCAGCGCTTCGACCGCGCTGGCGAGCCGCTTGGTCGCGCGACAATCGGCGTCGCTCGGCCGCGCGTCTCCGCTCGGATGGTTATGAGCGAGGACGATTCCAGCGCTTTCGTGAACGACGGCGTCAGAAATAATCTGCTTGAGCGGAAAATCGCCGCCGGTCTCGTCGCCCTCGTGGTGGGACAGGTGCACGCACCGCGATTCCTCGTCCACATGCGCAACGAACAGATATTCCCGCGCTGGATCGCGGTCGAGGAAGCAGCCCGCGAAAAAGCTTTTCGCAGCGACTAGCCCGTTGAGACGAACGGCAGTTTCGGCACGTTGTACATGCATGTCGAACGGATAGGGGTTCGCTTGTGGCCGATCTATCAGAAGCCGCTCCGAATTGGAGCAACCGACGGTTCGTCACAATCTCGACAGCGCTATTGGAGCGCCCCGGCGCGCCGTCTACAGTCCAGCCGATGCGCCAATATCTCGATCTCATGCAGCTCATTCTCGACCAGGGCGTCGAGCAGATGGATCGTACCGGAACCGGTACCCTGTCGCACTTCGGGGCGCAGCTGCGCTTCGACCTCGCCGAGGGCTTTCCGCTGCTGACGACCAAGAAGTTGCACCTGCGCTCGATCATCGTCGAATTGCTGTGGTTCCTGCGCGGCGACACCAATGTCGCCTGGCTGAAGGAACGCAAGGTCGCCATCTGGGACGAGTGGGCGGATGAAAAGGGCGACCTCGGCCCGGTCTACGGCAAGCAGTGGCGTGACTGGGAGGCAGTCGATGGGCGCCATATCGACCAGATTTCGGAGCTGGTCTCGCTGATCAAACGCGACCCGGGATCGCGCCGCCAGATCGTGACCGCGTGGAACCCCGGTGAAATCCACCTTATGGCGCTCGCGCCCTGTCACTGCCTGTTCCAGACGCAGGTCGCGGGCGGTCGGCTCAATCTTCAACTTTATCAGCGCAGCGCGGATTTCTTCCTTGGAGTTCCGTTCAACATCGCCAGCTACGCGTTGCTGACACACATGCTTGCGCGGGAATGTGGGCTTGAGCCGGGGGTGTTCGTGTGGACCGGCGGCGATGTGCACCTCTACTCCAACCATCTAGAGCAGGCGCGGCTTCAGCTTTCGCGCGAACCGCGTCCGCTGCCGCGATTGTTGCTTGAGGATCGTGGGCAAGGCCTGTTCGACTATCAGCCGGAAGACTTTGTTTTCGAAGGATATGATCCGCATCCGCACATCTCCGCGCCGGTTGCTGTGTGACTTACGACCAGCCGAATAAAATAACGGCAGCGAAATGGACCTCTTCCGCGATTGCCGCGTTCAAACGACCGTCAGACAAGGAGAATTCTCATGCTACGCAAGGTAATGACTGTGCTTGTAATCGGCGGTTCGCTCGCTGTTGCTGCGTGCAACACGGTTCGCGGTGCTGCTACCGACGTTAATTCCGCGGCAAACGCCGTCGATAAGGCCACCTAAGTTCAGCCGCGATCTCCCATTGGGTGATCGCGGTTCGCAGACCCAAGAAAAACCCCGCCGGGAGCGCGATCCCGGCGGGGTTTTTTGTATTCCAGGATTAACGATTACGTATTCAGATAATCGCCCGCATCGGCATCGGTGCCGTGACCGCTGGTCACAACTTGGCCGAGTGGATCATCTCCAGTTCCGGCATTGTCGCGGGGCGACCGCGCATTTTCCGCAGCACGCAGTTCCTCAGCCGAGTCAGGCGCGATCAACGCGTCCGCCATCCGCCGCTGCGCCGCACGCAATGCAGTATCGCGGCTCGACGCGGCGACCCGCATGCGGCCCATGCCCGCGCCGGTGCCCGCCGGGATCAGGCGGCCGACGATGACATTTTCCTTGAGGCCGTTGAGGGTGTCGATCTTTCCCTGCACCGACGCTTCGGTGAGCACTCGGGTCGTTTCTTGGAAGGATGCGGCCGAGATGAAGCTGCGGGTTTGCAAGCTGGCCTTGGTGATGCCGAGCAGCACCGGCTTACCTTCCGCCGGCTTCTTGCCCTTGCCGAGCTTCGCGTTGAGATCGTCCATTTCTTCGCGATCGACTTGCTCGCCCTTCAACAGGGTTGTGTCGCCGTCATCGGTGATCTCGACCTTTTGCAGCATCTGGCGAACGATCACCTCGATGTGCTTGTCGTTGATCTTCACGCCCTGCAGTCGATAGACCTCCTGGATCTCGCTGACGAGATATTCGGCAAGCGCAACCACGCCGAGCACTTCCAGGATGTCGTGCGGATCGGGTGAGCCGCCGACGAGATTGTCGCCGCGCTTCACATAATCGCCCTCTTGGACGTCGATCACCTTCGACTTCGGCACCAGATATTCGACCGCCTCGGAACCGTCGTCCGGGACAATCGCGATCTTGCGCTTGGCCTTGTAATCCTTGCGGAACGAGACCTTGCCCGAGACCTTTG
>JBDSZD010000258.1:0-18356 GCA_039925325.1 Sphingomicrobium sp. | reverse complement strand
CCTGCGCGGTCACATCGGCAAGGCCAAGCTGCAGGTCCTGCAGCGGCTTGCCGCCCCAGTCATTGTTGATCGCATCGGTGAAGGCCTGGCCGTAGCCGGTCGAACCGTGGAAATCGACGCTGACGACCGCATAGCCCGGTGACGAAAACAGCCGCGAATTCCATCGATAGGACCAGGCATTGCCGTAGCTGCCCTGCGGCCCGCCGTGAACGACGAACGCGATCGGAAGCTTGCCGGACGTCTGCGTCGGCTTGACCTTGATGCCCCAGACGCGGTCGCCGTTTGCGCCGGCAAAGCTGAAGCGGTCGAGACTGATCGGGTCGAGCTCGGCCAGCAAGTCGCGGTTGACCGAGGTGAGCTGCGTCATCCTTCCGCGTCGGTCGATCCGATACAGATCGTCCGGAGCAAGAACGCTGTTCGACGTGAACAGCACTTCGCCGTTCGGGAGAGCGCGGACATTGCCGCTATGCCCCTCGCGCGTGAGGCGGGTGACGCGGCCGTTGCGTACATCGACGCGAAAGATCGGCTCTTCCAGCGTGTCGGTCGCCGTGACGATCAGGCTCTTGCCGTCCGGCGCCCAGGCGACGCTGCCGACCGAACGGTCCCATTGCTGCGTGAGCGGCCGCACCTGGCCCGAGCGGAGGTCGCGGAGCATCAGCACCTGCCGGTCGGCCTCATATCGAGGCCGTGCCATTGCGACATAAGCGAGGGTCAAGCCGTCGGGCGAGACCGCCGGAAGAGTGTCGGTCGCATCATTTTCGGGGGTGAGGTTGACAGGCGGGCCGCTGCCGTCGCTTGGCGCGGCGAAGATGTCGAGGTTGGTGGACGTGGCCTCGATCCGGCCTGCTTCGCGCAGAGCAAAATAGATTGTGCGCCCGTCGCGCGAGAAGCCGATCTCCTCCCCGCCGCCGAACGGCTTCGACGGCGTATCGCCTTCCAGGTCGCGCGTAAGCAGTGCCCCAGCCCCCGTGACCCGGCCGCTTGCCATAGTGAATCCGTAGAGGCGCGAGCGAGTCCCCGGCTCGGCCCATGTATCCCAATGGCGGACAAACAGTTGATCGTAGGTGCGGCCGGACCCTTCCGACTTGGCGGGGAACTGCGCCGTTGAGCAAGCAAGGTCGCCGCAGTTCGGTCGATCCGCCCAGACCACCAGGCGGTCGCCCGAGGGCGCGATTTTGAAGCCGGAAATGTCGGCTCCGAAGTCGCTGATCTGAACGGCCGCGCCGCCGACCGGCATCCGGAACAACTGACCGCGGTCGCCGACCGATTTCAGGAAGTACAACGCTCCATCCGGGCCGAATGCGGCTTCGTGGCCCCCATCCGCGCCAGCGATAGGTTGCGGAGCGGCTCGGCGCGCTCGAAGATCGAGCAGGTGCAGGTGGTTGTTACGCTTGTTCTTCGCAAGATCGGTGTCGGAGATGGTGAACACCGCCCAGCGCCCGTCAGGTGAAACCTCAGGCGCACCGAGACGATGCATCATGTGCATGTCGGTGGCCGTCATCGGGCGGGCCAGAGCGGGGATTGGGAGAGAGGCCGCGGCAACAGCGGTCAGCAGCAATGAGATTTTGATCATGCGGCAGGCCTAAACCTGCTGCGCGCCCCGTTCAACTCAGGAGAGCGGCCGGCCCGTGATGCGCGTGATTTCCCGCCGCACATGTTCGTCCACCATCTTTGGCAGATGTTCGTCTAACCATTGTTTGAGGATCGGGCGCAGCATCTCGCGCACCATTTCCTCAAGCGGGTTCACGACAGGTCCGGGTGGAAGCGTGGCAGCCACCGCCGCCAGCGTCTCGATCGACTGCCGGCTGGTCTCGGTCGCTGTCTGGTCAAGCAACGGTGGTCCGAGATCCATCGGCGGAGCGAGCACTTCTTCCAGCTCCAGCACGTCGTCGTCCGCGTCGTCGGACTCCGGCTCAGCCGCGGTGATGCTGACGGAGGTGCGAAGCTCCTTTTCCTCCGCGATCACTTTCTTGATCGACGCGAGAATGTCTTCCATCGAGGGTTCACGGCTGGCCGACTGCATCGCCTTGATATTGCTTATTGCGTCGGCTGAGTCACGTCCCCAGTCGCGCTGGGGGCGAGCGGCGCTTCCGATGCCGTCACAGTTCGTGTCGCGACGGGGATGTGCCTCGGTTCTCCGGCCCAATCGTTCCAATTGCCGGACACGCGGCGATAATTGCCAAGCGGGTCGTAGAGCGGCCCGCCGTCCAGTCCGAGATCATCCGCTTCAGCCTGACCCATTGCATTGAGCAGCTGGAAGCCTGCAACATAAGCGTCCCGCTTGGCGCTCACCAGCTGGACCTGCGCATTCAGAAGTTCCTGTTCGGCGTTTAGGACGTCGAGCACCGTGCGCGTGCCAACGCTGCGTTCCGCACGCGCGCCTTCCAGCGCGAGCTCGTTGGCCCCAACCGCGACGGTGTTCGACTGAATGGCGCGCTGCGCTGCGGTGTATGTCGCGAAGGCGGACTGGGTCGTTGCGACCACAGCGCGCTCGGTGCCGATGACCTGCTCCAGCACCTGGCCTTCGAACGCCTGGGCCTGGCGGATCCGCGCCGATGGCAAGCCACCTTGATAGAGCGGGATGCGCGTATTCAGCCCAACGCTGGTTGATGTCCCCGCGCGGGGGTTCGGATTGCCGGAGAAATCGGTTCCAACGCCGCCGCCAAACGTATTGACATAATCACCCGAGGCAATCCCGGAAACCGTCGGCAAACGTCCAGCTCGCGCAACCCGCACGTCATAGCCGGACGCAACCGCCTGGCGGTTGACGGCGATCAGATCGGGGTTGTTGAGGAGCGCGATGCGCACCGCCTCGTCGCCGGTCGCTGGAAGCGGTGGCAGCGGCGGCGGCGGCGCGAGGTCGCCCGGCGCGCGGCCGATTACGCGGCGATAATTCTGTTCGCTGGCCGCCAGCCGACCCTGCGCGGTGGCGAGATTGGCCCGCCCAAGCTGAAGCCGCGCCTCGGACTGCGCCACGTCTGTGCGGGTCAGATCGCCGATTTCAAAGCGGTCGCCAGTTGCCTCCAGGTTGGTGGTGAGGACACGGACATTGTTCGCACTGAGTTCGACGATCGCGCGGTCCCGGATCACGTCCATGTATGCGGCAACCGCCTCAGTGAAGACATCGCCTTCCACCGCTCGAAGAGTGGCCCTACCCGCCTCGACGCGGGTTTGGGCTGCGGCGATGTTGTTGCGCACGCTACCACCGCTAAACAACGGATAGCTGAGGTCCAGTCCGCTCGAGAGGTACGGCCCCTTGCCGAGGCGACGCAATGATCCGCTCTGGGTGAGGTCGCGGTTGACGCCAACGTTCGCGCCGACCTGAGGACGTCCGGCCGCGCGTGCGATTGCAACTCCGGCGTCGGTTGCGCGCAGCGTTTGTCGCTGGCCCATGAGCGTGGGGTTGCTGCGATATGTTGAAACCAAAGCCTCGCGCAACGTATCGGCTGCGGCCGTCCCCGCCATAAGCGCGCCAATCAGCGTTCCGGTAATGAGCTTGCGAACCACGCGGCGCCCCTTTTTCTTTAAAATGCAAACGTTCGCGGGGAGGAAAAGCCCGGCAAGGTTGCAACCCCCGCGTCGCCGATTGACACATATCCGAATGCGCTTCCAGCCTTGCGACCAACGATCAGGCGGGAAACGCGCCGATCCACGATCGCGCCTACAAGCCGCCCACCGTCAGCGAGTTGATCGACAATCGCATCGGGAATTTTCTCCACCGCGCCGTCGATCAGGATCAGCTGGTACGGAGATTTCCCTTTATGCCCTTCTTGGAGAGGGCCTTCTACGACGGCAACGTCAAGCGCTCGCGCCTGCGTCGCAAGTTCGCTCGAGCATTCGAGCGCGAGCACATCGAGTCCGATTCTGGCGAGGACGGCCGCGGAATATCCCGTACCAGCGCCCACGACTAACGCCCGCTCCCCCGCCACCGGCGCCGCCTCGGTAAGCAATTTTCCAAGGACCGCAGCCGGCGCGAGAAAACGGTGATTGCCCAGAGCGATCGACCGGTCGGTGTAAGCAAGTGGTCGAACCTCGGCGGGAATGAACTCCTCCCGCGCCACCTGGCGCATGGCTTCAAGCACGCCGCGATCCGTGACGCCCTCGGGACGCAGCTGGCTCTCGACCATTGCACGCCGTGCTTCGGCATAGTCCGGGATTGGAGTGTGAATCGTCATCGCTGTTGTATGCCGCTAATACACTAGGGTTGCAACCCGGCTCTTACCGTTCAGCGGGCGATACGCCAACCGCCGTTGGTCGAATGATCGGACGCCGTGCTCATGGCGTCACGGAAGTTCGGACTTGACCCTAAGCCTCAAGCGCTGGAAAGGCCCAGACCTCGGCCCGATGGCGGAGTGGTTACGTAGAGGACTGCAAATCCTCGCACGCCGGTTCGATTCCGGCTCGGGCCTCCATCCACATTCTGACTTGTGAGTCTCCGGCGGAAACCGTCGGGGAATGGCGGACTTCTGGGGGTTTTCTCCTGCACTTCCGTTCACGGAGACTAGATCACAGCAGCCGGAGCACGCCTGTCCACCCCGAAGTCTCTGCGGCGAAAAGCGGTCGTAAGGTTTGGCCTTCCCTCCGTCGGAGGACAGCCCCACTTGCCTGTTCAAATCCAAGAACAGGGAAAAACTTCCATTTCTGCCATCGGAACAGGCTCCGCGGTCGCCAGAGGTATCACGGCGCTCTGAAAAAGTGGCTCTTTTCACCATTTTCCTGCTGCGGACACCGGCTTCACTGTTACTCGCCGGAACAGGCGCTCTAATCGGCATAACAGGGGCTTTATTCCCCACAAACAGGTGATTTGATCGTCAGAACAGGTGGGATCGGACACCAGTCAGACTGGTTCAGCGCCTGAGACTTCGAAGGCAGGAGGAGCCTGCGTGAAATACCTTCATACGATAATCCGCGTCACAGATCCGGATGCAATTGTGCGCTTCTTCGAACTGCTTGGGCTTCAGGAGGTGCGACGAATGGAAAACGAGCGGGGCCACTTCACGCTGATTCTCCTTGCTCCTCCCCAGAACATAAAAGGACCTGGGGGACGAGCCGATGCCGTTCGTGCGCACACCAGACCTGATCTCGATCGAACTGCTCCAGGCAGGCAATCCTATGCCCGCTGCTGAGCCCTGGACGTCAATGCCGAACACTGGAGAGTGGTGAGGGCTAAATCGCCTGCAAGGCTGCTGAACTCGCTGTTGTCCGCTTGTGGCCGATAGCGGCCGGTCAGCTCTGAAACGCGGAACCTGCGAAGCAGCCGTTCCACTTGGACATGACCTAGGAAACACTAGATGCCTTTAGCGTCAGACCCCTTGCTGTTTGCCCAAAGTGAGCCGAGCATGGCTGGCCGAATCGAAGCCTGGAGCGGAACATGAGCTTCGTTTTCTACGACACCGAGACCACGGGGACGCACACTAGCTTTGATCAGATTCTGCAGTTCGGAGCAATCCGCACGGATGCTAATCTGAACGAATTGGAGCGGTTTGAAATCCGTTGTCGACTAGACAGTCATGTCGTCCCGTCCGCTGGCGCGCTCCGTGTCACCGGAATGACTGTCGATCAAATAACTAATCCAGAACTCCCCACGCATTATGAAATGGTTTGCTCCATCCGCGACCGCTTGTCTGGGTGGTGTCCAGCGACCTTCGTGGGTTGGAATACCATGCGTTTCGACGAACAACTGCTTCGGCAGGCGTTCTATAAGTGTCTGCATCCGCCGTATCTTACCAACACACAGGGGAACCAACGGTCAGACATTTTGAAACTAGCACAGTGTGTTGAGGCCTTCGCGCCCGGCATTCTCAATGTGCCGGATGATGATCGAGGAAAGCCAACCTACAAACTAGACCGCCTCGCACCGGCCAACGGATTTCCTCACCTAAACGCACACGATGCAATGGCGGACGTGGAGGCCACGATTTTCATCTGTCGCTTAATTCGTGAGCGGGCACCACGTGCTTGCGAGCAACTTCTCCATTGCGCGTCTAAGGCACGCGTTCAGTCTGTCATCAGCGACAACCTCGTGTTCCTGCTTCGTGATTCATATTTTGGCCGATTGTATGAATACGCGCTCACGGAGGTTGGCGACGAAATCGGCGGCATGGGTGCAGTCATCGCCTATGATCTCGCCATTGAGCCCGAGCAACTCAGGGGCATGGACGATAGATGCTAGCACGGCGCCTTAGCCGCAATCCCAAGCCTCTTCGCCGCATCCGCCCCAACGCAGCTCCATTCGTCGTTGGACTCGTAAACGGACAAGCTTTCGGAGAATTTAGCTGTGAGCAACTCACCGCACGCGCCAACTTAGTCCGTTCAGACGGAGAGTTTCTCGGCCGGCTTTTGAGATTGAGCGTTCGCGAGGAAACCCTCCCGAGCGACCATGTGGAGGAACAAATCTACGATGGCTTTCCCTCACAGGCTGACACGGCGCTAATGGCTCGGTTCCACGTCACTGAATGGTGTGACCGATTCCAGATTGTAGAGGAATTTCAGGACCAGCGTTTTCGGTGCCTCGGGCGCCGGCTCATTTACGCCCATTGTCCCGAAAGCTTGCCCGACGACGTTCGCCGTGAGGAAGCACGTCTGCTTGCTGCGCGACTGACCGGCCATGGATGCGACGCGCCTCCTTGGAAAACGCTGGAAGCAGCCGACCTGGAGGCAGCTGAAATGGAGCAAGATGGACACCCGGACCACGTTGAAATGTTACGTGGCTTTCGTGGTCATATAGCTGACTTGCTTCGAAAGGCAGCGGACGCGGTCGCTTAGGGTGCTTTCGAGCGCGACGGTTTGTTCGCGGTAGCTTCAGCTGTTGTATGTGAAAGATTTCCGAGCTCATGGACCGGAGCACTTAGTGTTCCGGATGGCGCTCTCAGATCGCAGGCCCACCAGAGCCTTCATACTTTGCTAGTCGTCGCTGCTGAGAACGAATGCGAATATCGCGTCTTCTACATACCGGCGCTGAAACTTTAAAAACGAGAACAGCGCAAAGCAGTAAAGGGTCGTCAACACGAAATACCCAAAAAGCCACCGGAGCACACCGCCGCGATCCGACAAGAAAAATCCGATGTGCTCCCATCCGCAGACTTTCCAAAGCACAAGGTGCAATAATTCCATCCAGAGAGCGAATAGAAAGATGAGCGCTATGGACCGGAACAGGCCCGAGATGACGAGGTAGTTATACATCCGGGCAGTCGCAACCGGCTGCTTGTTGATTACAACCGCCTCAAGCGCCTTGAACCACCTCCCATCCTCGCCGACCTCTATCCCAAGTTTGAGATTACGAAGTCTGGTTGCGGCCGCGTCGAATAAAGTGGGCTCCACCCGAGTTGAGTAGAAGCCGAACATTCCGAGGATATAGATCAAGCCATAAGCGATGGCTGCGGGGAAGTGGGTTCCATACCGAATCAGGGCCGTGAACCACCCTTGCTTTGACCATGATCTGCGCCAGCCGCTCCGCAATCTTGCGCGTAGTAGTGACTTCCTTTGGTCGTCCGTGGCCTTGCTCGCGGAATTTACGATTGCACTGGTCTTGCCGTCTAACGCGGCATCCACGGCTTTCTCGATCAACTGGCTTCCACCGTACGCGATTACATGACCAAGGATGTAAACAGCAAAGAGGAGGGACAGCGCAGTGATTAAGCCATCGACGAATTCAATTCCTATTTGAAAGTTGAAGATCGGAAATCGCAAGCCAAACGGCTCCACCACGTAGTGCCTGAGGAATGGCAGAAGGAAGAGCCCACATCCGAAATATACGACGATATCGTAATTCGCGAACGGCGGTTTAACCGCGCTTTTCAAGATATCTGCTGGGCCCATGCTCAATCCTCCAGTGCCCAACGGAGCACAACGATCAGCGAGTCCCTTGATTGAAGGCAGATTGTCAATGGTGGGGCCTGTGGTGGCCATAACGGGAGCTTGGCAGCGAGGTTCGCGATGAACCATTACGCTTGAAACAATTGATCCTACTGGAGAACGAAGGCGCGCTTGGGAGGATTCCGACGTTTGATCCTCAGACTCGTAGTCCGAAGGAACAGCTACGTCCCTTTCTGGTCCTTGGATTGGGGCAATGACCGAGGCCGTGGGCCCCGCCCGCTTCCAAGTTCAAACCTATACGACGACCATTTGCAGGCGACTTGAGATTGCGCGTGAATGGCCGAAATGGGCGCAAAGCGGCCATTCAAGCCGAAGCCTTTCGAACCTTCGAGAAGGGGCACTTCTTCTCAGGAAACACAGTCCTGGTCGGCCCAAGCCAGCGGCAACAAGTGAGCGCTGTCGATGTTGACGGCCGTCCTACTAAGCGCCTGCTTCTGAATCGAAGGTGCGAGCAGCCCTAGATGCATTCGCCAGCGCTCGCGGTGATTGGCTGGCGCGGAAGCGTCAGCGTGCCGGTCCGGCGTCAGAGGGGACATCGCGTATTGCTCTAACAGTGTGTGAGCCTGCCGAACCTGAACCGCCAGGTTGTTCGGAGGACAGGCTTCCACCGCACCAGCATACTTGATTCCACCCCGGAACTGCGGCGCCCGATGATGGATCAATCGAAGCATTTCACCTTCGACCACGAGCGTTGAGTTATTCAGCCGGGTATTGAGCCTTGCTGCCAATGCGCTGAGTTGCTCATGTGGCTCCAGCAAAGACGACAGATCGAGGAGCAGCTGGACACTGCGATCCCAAAGCTCCACTCGGGCCAGGAGCTTCCGGACTTGCTCCCAAGCCAAGGCCGCACCTAGCAATTCCTGAACGGAACTCAGGACCAAATGTTCAAGCGGAGCCGAAGGTACTCGCCGGTCACGGCTCAAGGTCTCCGAGGTGGTGGCCGATGGGAGGAGACCGGACGACACATAGTAGCGGTACATCCGCCCACCTCGTCCGTAGCTGAAGCTGGTGGTGAGTGGCTCAGTGTCTCGCTCAAACACGAGCCCGGCGAGCTGGCACTCGGCGGCTCTCGTTGATCGCTCTTTCCGAGCGTTCCTGTTCGAGGCGATCAGGTGCTGGACCTCATCGAACAGTTGTCGACCAATCAGTGCGTCATGATCGCCGCAGTGCAGCTTTCCCTTGTGCGCGATTTCGCCAACGTAGAGCGGGTTCTGGAGCAGGTAGTAGAGCGCTCCGCAGCTGAATGGCTTCCCTCCCCTCTCCTGCCCTGACCGGCCGGTCCAGCACTTGGAGACGTAGCCATCCTGCAGAAGTTCTTTCATGAGCGCGACGCCTGAACGAAGCGCCGCGTATCTCCCGAAAATGTGCTGTACCTGCTCAGCCTCGGACCGGTTCACCACAAGCTTGCGGTCACCCAGGTCGTAGCCAAGCGGCACATTGCCACCCATCCACATCCCCTTGGCTTTGGACGCTGCAATCTTGTCGCGGATGCGCTCTCCGGTAACCTCACGCTCAAACTGAGCGAACGAGAGCAATACGTTGAGCGTCAATCGCCCCATGCTAGTCGTTGTATTGAACGCTTGCGTAACGCTGACGAACGACACACCGCGCGCATCCAGTCGCTCTACGATACGGGCAAAGTCCATCAGCGATCGGGTCAACCGATCGACCTTGTAGACGACGATCACGTCAACCTTGCCGGCATCCACATCGGCCAGCAGCTGCTTGATCGCGGGCCGATCCATATTGCCACCGGAGAAGCCACCATCGTCATATTGGTCAGGGAGAGCCTTCCAGCCCTCCCCTGCCTGTGACTTAATGTAGGCCTCGCAAGCTTCGCGCTGCGCGTGGAGCGTGTTGAAGACCTGATCCAGACCTTCTTCCGTCGATTTGCGGGTATAGATCGCGCAGCGGAACGTCCTCACTTTGAACTGGCCTCCCTCAGGCCGAAGAAGCGGAGGCCATTCCAACGTGTGCCGGTGATCGTTCGCGCTACCTCCGAGAGACTGCGGTAGGTTGCTCCGTTCAGCCTGAATCCCTGCTCGAGAACTTCCACTTCGAAGCTTCGTCCCTGCCAATCGCGAGCAAGTCGACTGCCCGGTTCAAGCAGCGGCTTGGGTGCTGGAGTTCGGTCGCTGTTCAGGAGCCGAACGGTCATCGCGTCGAGGCCGCCAAACGCGTCCGCCTGGATTTTCCAGGCCAGCAGCCGGGCGAACAGTTCCTTCGACCGCATCTTGGGCGGTTCGCCATAGCCGTGCTTGCGCCAGACGCGTCTCAGACCGTCGAGGTCGAGCGTTGCTAGCGCTCGAACCTCTTCTGTTACCCGATCGGCTTTCTTCATGCGGCTGGCTCGGCGGTGATCGAATAGCGGGTCACGCCTTCCACCTTGCTTTTGTCGAGCGCGAACCCCCGCTTGCGAAAGCCGGTGAGCACCGCCCGCGTACTATGCGGGAGCCACCCCGTGGCCTCCGTGATCTCGGCCAAGCTTGCGCCACCAGCGCGGCGCATCAGATCCAGCGCGAGGCCTGCCTTGCGCAGAGGCTTTGTCGGCTCGGTCTCAGTTGGGTTCTTCTTCTTGCTCATGTGGGTGTCCTTCGATGCGGGACAGCACCATCGCCGTCCCACCACCCACAGCCCCGCCGGTCACCCGGTCAGGGCAGCAGCCGACGCTTCGCCGACTGCGATTCACACGAACAGCAATGCTCGGTTCGTGGTTGAAGTCGAATGGAAAATTCGCTGCGCCGGCCGATCAACATGCTTGATGGCAATTGTCGGTCGGGGCGTTTCGGTGTTGTCCAAAGCGGCCCTCGGAGCGCAGGATTCTAAGCGGCTTCTTCTCGCTCGCCGCTGTCATCTGCCGAGGCTGTGCGAGTCACCAGCTTTTTCTGATATCGCTCAGGCAGCTTCTCATTGATAAGATCAAAAATTCGTTTTTCGAACTCGATCTCGTCGCGATATTGATCTGCGAACTCGGTATCAGTCTTCATCAGCTCCATGTAATAGAGGACCCCCTCCTGGGCCTCGTCTCGGCGCGTCAGCATCTTGTCCCAGCGAGCCTTTTCCTGCTCGGTAATCGGACCGACTATGCGCATCGTGCCTGCGCGGTAATCAATCAGCACGTCGTCCGGGTGAGGAAGTGGTTGCGGGTCGGGCAAGCCGGAGTTGCGGCAGCGCTCGATCTCTTCGGTCCACTTCTGCTTGTAGGTCGTGAACGCCTCAATGTTCTCATACTGAGTTTGATAATGCTCCCCTTCGATCTTCTGGACGATTTCCGTGACGAGCTTTTGGGCGAGCCGGTTACCCTTCATGGCAGACACGCTCATCGAACGGATCACTGCCTGTATCGCCGGCAGCTCGATGACTTTGTCGCCCTCGCGAAGCAATACGGGCCGGTACGCCTCTTCAAGGATCATGTATTGAGTTGGCTTGTCGGCACCCCGCAGCGGCTCAGGCTTGTTGCGAGATCCTTTCTTTCGACCGTTGGGATTTCCCGATTGGCCCTTCTTGAAACGATGTTTCGCAGGAGGCTTGCCGTAGCCAACTTCGTACGGTTTCCCGTCGCCCTCCCTATTGTCGTTCACGCGGCCTCTCCCAAGCCGGCGTCGGACCGCGCTCGCTGACATCTTCAAATGTCTCGCCTGTCGATGCGAGAATCGCGTGCTTGCCGGTGAGCTGCTCCCAGCGCCGCACGATGGTGTCGCAGTAGAGCGGGTCATATTCGAGCAGCCGAGCAATTCGGCCCGTCTTTTCGGCTGCGATCAGCGTCGAGCCCGAACCGCCGAAGCAATCGAGCACCACCTCACCTCGGCGTGTGCAATCGCGAATTGCATCCGCGATCAGGGCGACCGGTTTGACGGTCGGGTGCATCGCTAGTTCGTCAGCCCTTGAAGCACTTATGCTGCTGATTCCAGCATAGTCCCAGACGTTCGTCCGGTAGCGGCCGGTCTCACCCAAACCGAAGCTGTTTGTGTGAGCCGACGTGCCAATTTTAAAGACAAACACCAGCTCGTGCTTCGAGCGATAAAAGGCGCCCATCCCGCCGTTGGTCTTGTTCCAGACGCAAAGATTCTTGAGCTCGGTGAAGACCGCGGCGCCTGCGTTCAGCAGTTCGCCCATATGGCGCCAGTCCATGCACACGAATGCAATGGCCCCGTCGCGGCAAACTCGGGACGCGTTGCCCAGCGTCGCCGTAAGGAAAGCTGTGAACGCCGCTTGCGACATCTCGCCCGCACCCATGGCGAACTCGCGATGTTGGACTTTGCCGAGGCCGCACACATGGCCGCCGATCGGAACGTTGTACGGCGGGTCAGTAAAGATCAGATCGGCGCTGGTGCCATTGAGCAATCGGTGAAAGTCCTCGCCCTTGCGCGCGTCGCCACAGATGAGACGATGACGACCAAGCTCCCAAATGTCACCTTGCCGAGTAACCGCAGCGGTGCCGAGCGGCGGCACGTGGTCTTCTGGCTGATCGCTTCCCTCCAGTGAACTCTCAGCAGCCGCATCGATGACGAGGTCGACTTCTGCAAGGGAGAAACCCGTCACCTCGATGTCAAAGTCCAGATCCACCAGGGCCTGGAGCTCAATGGCGAGAATGTCGCGATCCCAGCCGGCATTTAGAGCAAGCTTGTTATCGGCAAGCACGTACGCGCGACGCTCAGCGTCATTCAGGTGAGAGAGCCGGACGGTTGGAACCTCGGTGATGCCAAGCAACCTGGCGGCCTCGACCCTGCCATGGCCGGCGATGATCCGTTGGTCGTCATCGGTGAGAACGGGATTTGTGAAACCGAAGCGGGTGATGCTGTCGGCGATCTGCCGGATTTGCTTCTTCGAGTGTGTTCTTGCGTTCCGATCGTACGGCTTGAGCTTTCCGACGCTCTGATATTCCACCGCCATTGCGTGATTACGCACTTTGCCCTCCCTGCCCGCAGGTACCCCCTTCTGCGTCACAGCTTAACTTTGTTCTTGTAACGTCTCAAGAACAAATCGGCGCTTTATTCCAACGTCCTATCGCGAAATCTGGCTCGGTCACGGGGCAGGCTGGTGGCCGGCAGACCTATTCGACTGATCACCCACAGCCGACTTTGCACACGAATGTCTGCTTTCGACCCATAACGGACATCCAGGAACGCAGCTCAGCAGTATTGGCCGAACCGATTTCCCAAAACCGTGGCTGTTGATCTGCCAATACCAGGCAGCGCTTGCGACTCCCGCTGAGCGCTTGCGAGCAGATCGCGTATCGGATCCGTTCTTGGGAACGACCCGCCATGAAGCGATCTTCAAGTAATCCCAACAAGCATCTGCGGAGACGGAGGCTACCGAATCTTCCTCTCAAAAACGATTACCAGGCCGATCGTTACCCCGTTCCGTTCGTGCTTGCTCTTACGGCTATTGCTGCGATGAGCAAGAGATGGACCGGCTCGCGATACGATCAGTGCCAGCGTGGCACTTATTGCAGACATCACGAAACCTTGAGCGATTCCCGAAGTCGCGGTCTGCAAGGGGCTATATTGAAGAACGGTCATTCATCTCCCCTAAACCACTCATATGGCTTAGGATTATCACGTATTTAACCTTTGAGATGTTTGCGAGGACTAGGCATGCTGAATGGACGTACGATAGCCGCTCCGGTGGCCGTCCTAATGCTCATTCAGATCAGTGGAGCGGATAGTGCATTGGGACAACCGGACGTGACGACCAGCAACTGCCGGATTTCGGGCGCTGAAAAGCTGCCGCACGACATTGGCGGTGCCAGGGTGCTTTGTGAAGTGATCAGTAAAGCTGCGCGTACGCTAGCGCTGCATGTGTCGTTCACCGTAGACGTTCGCGTATTGTCACCCTCGATGCTTGCCGCAGTGGTAACGCTGACGGACGGCCGCAGGTTGCCGGAACAGAAGATGGTGGTCAGCGATGGAGCGCTCCAGCGGCGTTCGGTGGAGCGGTTTGCTGACGCAATCGCTCTTCAAGCGGCGAGGACTAGTCCGTAAGTTGCAGATTCGAAGACGGAAATTTAATGCCTACGCCCACCCATAAGCGGTCGGCACCGGTAAAACACGAACCAAGGTTGGCCATCAAGTGGTAGACATTCCAGGAAATAATACGACCACCCAATCGATCGCCGTTGATGGCACGCTCAGCGATACGCTGGAAGTCGTGGGTGACCACGATTGGGTGAGCATCCAACTGACCGCAGGCCAGTCCATTAGTGTTTTCCTGGATGGCCTGTCGCTGGAAGATCCCTACCTTCGCATTCGCAACGCGTCGGGTAACATTCTTTACGAGAATGACGATATTACTTCCGGGGTCAACCGGGACTCGCTGCTTGCCTTTACCGCAACCTACACCGGCACCTATTTCGTCGACGTCGGTGCATGGGAGGACAATTATGCCGGCACCTACCAGTTGTCGGTAAGCGTCTATACGCCTCCACCCTTGGCGACGGTTGACCAAATTGCGGACCAACTCGTTAGCGGTTATTGGGGCGGAGAGCAGCACCGATTCAACGTGACTCAAGGCGGGTCGCTCACGGTAAACCTTACTGCCTTGACCGCGGATGGCCAGCAGCTCGCCCGTGCCGCGCTTGCGGCATGGACCGACGTCATCGGCGTGAACTTTGTCGAAGTCACCAGCGGCGGACAGATCACGTTTGACGACAACCAAGAGGACGCCTTTGCGGATTCTATTTACTCAGGCGGGTTTATCTCGTCGTCGACGGTCAACGTGTCGACTCAATGGCTGACCGACTACGGCACGACGCTCAACAGCTACTCCTTCCAGACCTATATTCACGAGATTGGCCACGCACTCGGGCTCGGCCACGCTGGCAACTACAATGAGGAAGCTCGCTATCCGTACGACGCGCTGTTCCAAAACGACAGCTGGGCGATGAGCGTGATGTCCTACTTCGACCAGCAGGAGAACACTTACTTCGCTGGCCTGGGATACGCTAATAATTTCGCCGTGACGCCAATGATGGCGGACATCGTGGCGATGTCGACGTTATACGGCCTTTCGACCACGACCCGCGCCGACAATACCATTTACGGGTCAGGATGGCACACGAACATGGGCGCCCTTACCATCTTCGATAGCGGTGGGAATGATACCATCGATGTGTCTGGGTTGGGAGGCAATCAACGCATCGACCTCACTCCCGGCACCTTCTCCAATATTATGAGTGAAGTGGGGAATGTGAGCATCGCTCGCGGCGTAATCATCGAAAATGCGCGCAGCTCGTCGGGCCACGATACACTGATCGGCAACGACGTCGCAAATGTCTTGGACAGCGGTGCAGGAAACGACACCCTCACCGGCGGTGGCGGCGATGATTGGCTCAATGCAGGGTGGGGAAACAACATCATCGACGGGGGCACAGGGTCCGACACGCTGGACTATGCCTACGGATTCTTAGCGGCAGTAACCTTAAACTTGAACACGGGTACAGCTCTGAATAATGGCGGCGCCGGAAGCGATAGTTTTACGTCGATCGAAAATGTCCGCGGGACGACGGAACACGACACGTTGATCGGCGACAGTGGGGCGAATGTCCTTCAAGGACATCTTGGTGACGATACGATTGACGGAGGCGACGGTAACGACACGCTTTACGGTGACACCACCGAGACCCTTAGCTTTGGTGGCGCAGACACGTTAAATGGAGGTGCGGGCGCCGATATTTTAAGCGGCGGGCGGAGTCCTGACAGGCTGACGGGAGGGAGTGGCGACGACAGCTTCGTCGATACACGTGCTGGCTTAGAAGGCGACACCATCACGGACTTTGCGAGGGGCGACAGGATCGTCATCAGCGATGCCAGCCTGGCCGGGTTCAGCTTTACGCTGTCGGGCTCGACCCTGACCTATACCGGCGGCTGGCTCACCCTGACCGGATTCACCGGAACGCTGATAGCCTCGGCTGCGGCGGCTGGCGGGGTGCAGCTGACCCTGGAGCCTAGCCGGGTGTCGAGTGGCGGGGACGACATTCTGACCGGGACCGCGAGTGCGGACATCCTCGATGGATTGACCGGAGCGGATACGATCTATGGCCGAGCCGGCGACGACATTATCTCGGCCGACCGGAGCATCGGCTTCGATAATGGGTCGGACATTGACACGCTCTTCGGCGAAGGCGGGAACGACAGCATTTTCGCGGGGTATGGCGACATCGTCGATGGAGGAGATGGTTTTGACGTCGTCTATGTCTCTTACATCGGTGGGAACGCCGGCATCAACGGAGACACGGCGACTCTCTTTGCCGGTCAGCCGCTTGTCGCGGGGGGCGGCACCCTGTCAAACATAGAGAGCTTCGCCACCATGGCCCTGACCAGGTTTAGCGATACGATGGTCGTGGGTGATCAGTCGGGTCATACGACGGTATACGCGTGGGAAGGTGACGACACGATTACCGGACAGCGCAGAAGCGTGACATTCCACGGCGGGGATGGCAACGACCTGCTCGTCGGCGGCATCAGCGACGATGTCCTCAATGGAGATAATGGCGACGACAGGCTGATCGGCGGTGAAGGTCGCGACGTGCTGTCGGGTGGCGCGGGACGAGATCGCTTCTTTTTCGTCGATCTGGATCTTCAGGATCGGATTCTCGACTTCCAGGCCGGCACCGATCGGATCGACCTCACTGCGATTGACGCGAACGTTTTCCAAGCCGGGGACCAAGCGTTCACCTTCGTCGGCGATGCCAATTTCAGCGCAGTGGCTGGTCAGCTGCGCGGCTATTGGGGCGCCACTAATACCTATTTCATTGCCGGCGACGTCAATGGTGACGGAATAGCCGACCTTGTCGTCGAAGTTGGCGGCACTTTGCCGGGGTCGCAGTTGAACAGCGCCGATTTCCTGTTCTGAGTTGATGCCGATCCTATGTGCTGACCGGCGAGGCTCCGGGTTACGGCTATGCCTCGATTCTGGCTATAGCCGCTGGCCGAATGTGCGTCCGATACTTCAACCAAGCGCCTGAAAAAGGCAAACCGCCAACGGCCAATAGCGGTCGCTGCGGTCGCGCCCGCAATGTCCGTTTTCCACCCTAAGCGGACATTCCTGTGAGCTGAGCCGTAGCCTCCCGACAATTGCTGGAGGTCATCATGCTCAACATCTCCCTGCCTATACCTGGAACGCCCAATCGCTCGTGCCGAAAGCAGACGGGTGCGAAACTCGCGCTCAAACCTTTTCAGGTCTGGGGCATTCGGATTCGTCTTCAGGTCGCCAACCGCTTTCGGGATCTGGCGCTCTTCGACCTCGCACTCGACAGCAAACTGCGCGGTTGCGACCTCACCGCGCTCAAAGTCTCTGACCTGATGAGTGCCACCGGAGTACGGTCGCGGGTGACTATCCTTCAGCGCAAGACCGGCCGACCGGTCACGTTCGAGGTAACGCAGCAGACCCGGCGCTCAATCGCCAACTTGATCGACGCCAAGGGTCTCAGCAGTGATGACTGGCTGTTCCCAAGCAGGAGCAAGAAGGGCTTCCACATCACCACTCGGCAATACTCGCGGCTGGTCGACAAGTGGGTTGCTTCAGTCGGGCTCGATCCAGCCGCCTATGGCACTCACAGCATGCGACGGACCAAGGTGTCGCTACTCTACAAAAAGACGGGCAACCTGAGGGCCTGTCAGCTGCTCCTGGGGCACACCAAGCTTGAGAGCACAGTCAGATACCTAGGCGTTGAGGTCGATGACGCCCTGGAGCTGTCGGAAAGCTTGGAGCTGTAGCGCCCAACGTCCGATATGGGTGGAAAGCGGACATAGGGCTTTCTATAAGGCGGGCTCCGATATATCTTTCTCTAATGCACCGTCCATTGACCATCACTGTTGGCGTCTGCCTTCTCTCTCTTCCGAGTGTCGCTCACGCTTGCCGCGACGGTGACGATATGACCTCGACGATACGTCGCGCAGTACCTTGGTCGGAAAGCGGCCAGATCGTGGCCGAGGTAGAAGTCGACGGGCTTGTCGACGTTAAGAATTTTCGCTGGAGCGCTAAGATCATTCGCATGGTCAAAGGAAGCTATTCCGGTACTCGGATGATTGTTGCCCCATCTAGCCTCGATAGCTGCACCAGCTTTCCGACCGTCGGGGAGCGCGGCTTTGTTGTAGGCTGGGTAACAGAGAGTTCGCGCGAGGCACTAGTTGTCAATGCGCTGAAAAGTCAGTCGCCTAACGAATTGCGCGCTCGCGGACGGAATTGACTCAGCCAACTAACCGCATTTGAACAGTATGGCCGGGCAGCAACAGCGAGGCCTAAGCTGCGTGCTTTCCCATAAGGCCCATTTTAATGTCCGCTTTAGGGTCGATAACAGACCTTCGCTGAATGTCCGCAATGGGTCGAAAGCGGACGTTCCGCCAATGTCGCATTTGGGTGATGGGGTGGACGCCCCCCGACGGCATTGATGTGCCAAAGTGGAGGTGTTGAACACCACTTGAGGGAGGCGTCCGTGTCGGAAGTTAGCATAATCGGGTTGGATATCGCCAAGCATGTTT
>JBDSZD010000257.1:0-2415 GCA_039925325.1 Sphingomicrobium sp. | reverse complement strand
AACCGAAAAGGGGGCAATCGACCATGGGCAAAATTCTAGGAAATCTGCATCTGACTCTAGGCATCGGCCTTGTGCTCGCGATCGCGCTGATGATGGGCTTTCACGCGGAGACTTTGACCGAGTCGGCTGTGCTTCAGTGGCTCCACGTCTTTTTCGGGATCACCTGGATCGGCCTGCTCTATTATTTCAACTTCGTGCAAATCCCGACCATGCCGACGGTGCCGGCGGAACTGAAACCCGGCATTTCCAAATATATTGCTCCCAAGGCACTGTTCTTTTTCCGCTGGGCCGCAGCCTTCACCGTGCTCACCGGTGCCTTGCTCGCATGGAGCAACGGTTATCTGGTTGAGGCTTTGACCCTGCAGGAGGGGTTTGCACTGATCGGCATCGGAATGTGGTTGGCGCTGATCATGGCGGCCAATGTCTGGTTCATCATCTGGCCGAACCAGCAGCGCGCCCTTGGACTGGTCGAAGCCGACGATGCGTCGAAGGCGAAGTCCGCGCGCGCGGCAATGCTTGCATCGCGGACGAACACCTTGCTGTCGATCCCGATGCTTTACGCGATGACGACGTTCAACCCGTTGGGCAGCTAAACGCCGCTCACGCGGCCTCGCCGTCGAGCAATTTGTGGCGCTTGAGTGCGTGGCGGAGCTGGTCGTAGCTTAGACCGAGAGACGTTGCCGTGGCGCGCTGGTTGAAGCGGTTCTTCGCCATCGCATCCTGTAGCAGCGCCCGCTCATAAGCCGATACGGCGGAACGGAAATCGCTGGTCGAGGCACTGAACTCAGCGGCGGGCGATGCCGCCAACGAAAGGTCCGCATTGGCGCTCGGAACCGGCGCGACGACAGTCTCACCCATAGCCCAGGGAGACAGGAACGGATCGAACTGGATCTCGTCGATCTCGCGTTCGGGGTTTTCGGCGCGGTAGACGGCCCGTTCGACCACATTGCGCAATTCGCGCACATTGCCGGGCCATTCATAGGCTTCCAGCGCGGCCATCGCGCGCGGCGAGAAGCCGGGCCAGTTCGGCCATTCCAACTCCGCAGCCATGCGCCGCCCGAAATGTTCGGCAAGCAAGGGAATGTCGCCACTACGCGCCCGCATCGGCGGCAGAGTCACGACCTCGAAGGACAGCCGGTCAAGCAAGTCGGCGCGGAACCGGCCCTCGTCGACCAGCCGCGGTAAATGCTCGTTAGTTGCAGCGACGATCCGCACATCGACGCTGATCGGCCGCGACGCGCCGATCCGCGTGATCTCGCCATATTCGACCGCGCGCAACAACCGGTCCTGCGCCGGTGACGAGAGCGTCGCCAGCTCATCGAGAAACAAAGTGCCGCCATCAGCCTCCTCAAAGCGGCCGTGGCGCGTCTTGGCGGCGCCGGTAAAACTGCCCGCCTCATGGCCGAACAATTCCGCTTCGATCAGATTTTCCGGGAGGGCGGCGCAGTTCATCGTGATCAGCGGCCCGGCCCAGCGCGAAGACAAATGGTGCAGTCGCTCGGCAATCAGCTCCTTGCCCGTTCCGCGTTCTCCGATCACAAGAACCGGGCGATTGAGCGGCGCGGCACGGCTCGCCCGCTCCACCGCATCGAGAAAGGCCAGACTTTGCCCGACGAACTGATTGCTGCGCTCCACGCGCCGACTGTTGGTGCCAAATCCCACGGGTTGGCAAGAAGTTTCATGCGGTCAGGGGGCGTCTTTTGGCCGGTTTTCCCGGATAACCGGGTAACCAATGAAAGTGGCACGGCTCTTGTATAGTGATTAGGCAAAGAAACTGAATTTCTGAGTTTGGAGACGAGATGGGTATCTTTTCCCGCAGTAGAGACATTTTCGCGGCGAACATGACCGAGCTGCTCGACCGGTCCGAAGATCCGGCGCGGATGATCCGCATGATCATCCTCGAGATGGAGGAGACGTTGGTCGATGTCCGGGCCTCCGCCGCGCGGCTGATCGCCGACAAGAAGGATATGCAGCGCTCGCTGAGCCGCCTCGCCGAATTGCAGGCGAGCTGGACCGAAAAGGCCGAGCTTGCATTGTCCAAGGGGCGCGAGGATCTGGCCAAGGCGGCGCTCGTCGAACGCCAGAAGGCGACCGACATGGGCGAGGCCCTGAGGGCTGAGTTGGCGTCGCTCGACGAGACGCTGAAAAGCTATGAAGCCGACATCGCCAAACTTCAGGGCAAGTTGCGCGAGGCCCGCACCCGCCAGAATGCGATCGCCGCGCGCTTCGAAAGCGCGGTTACTCGCGCCAAGGCCCGCGAACTGATGCACGGCAGCCGGACCGAAGATGCGTTCAGCCGCTTCGACATGCTCGAACGGCGCGCCGACTTCGCGGAAGGCCGCGCCGACGCGCTGGGAATGACCGGCCCGAAAAGCCTGGAAGAAGAAATCGCCGAGCTGAGAGCCGAAGAATCGG
>JBDSZD010000256.1:0-3400 GCA_039925325.1 Sphingomicrobium sp. | reverse complement strand
CCGACTACGAGTGGGGCTTCTCGTCGGACATCGAGCAGGAATTCGCGCCCAAGGGCCTGAACGAGGACACCGTCCGCTTCATCTCGGGCAAAAAGAATGAGCCGGAGTGGATGCTCGACTGGCGGCTAAAGGCCTATCGCTCTTGGCTGGAGCTGGAAGAAGTCGATTGGGCCAAGCTCGACATCCCTAAGATCGACTATCAGGATGCTTATTATTACGCCGCGCCCAAGGCGAAGCCGAAGCTCGGCAGCCTCGACGAGGTCGATCCCGAAATCCTGCGTGTTTACGCGAAACTCGGCATCCCGATCGAGGAGCAGAAAGTGCTCGCCGGCGTCGAAGGCGCGCGCAAGATCGCGGTCGATGCGGTGTTCGACAGCGTCAGCGTCGCAACCACCTTCCGCGAGGAGCTGAAGAAGGCGGGGGTCATCTTCCTCTCCATCTCTGAGGCGATCCGCGAATATCCCGAGATGATCCGCAAATATCTCGGCTCGGTCGTTCCGCAGCGCGACAATTACTTCGCCTGCCTCAATGCCGCGGTCTTCTCCGACGGCACCTTCGTCTACATTCCGGAGGGCGTCCGCTGCCCGATGGAGCTGTCGACCTATTTCCGCATCAATGCCGAAAATACCGGCCAGTTCGAGCGCACTTTGATCGTCGCCGACAAGGGATCGTATGTGTCCTACCTCGAAGGCTGCACCGCGCCGATGCGCGACGAGAACCAGCTGCACGCCGCGGTGGTCGAGATTTTCGCGCATGAGGATGCGGAGGTAAAATACTCGACCGTCCAGAATTGGTATCCGGGCGACGCCGAGGGCAAGGGCGGCATCTTCAACTTCGTGACGAAGCGCGCTTTGTGCAGCGGCGCGCGGAGCAAGGTCAGCTGGACGCAGGTCGAAACCGGCTCCGCAATCACCTGGAAATATCCGTCGTGCATCCTCAAGGGCGAGGGCAGCGTCGGCGAATTCTATTCGGTCGCGCTCACCAACAATTGCCAGCAGGCCGACACCGGCACCAAGATGATCCACATCGGTGCCAACACCCGCTCGACGATCGTGTCGAAGGGGATCAGCGCCGGCAAGTCGAACAACACCTATCGCGGGCTGGTGCGCGTGCTTCCGGGTGCGGAGAATGTCCGCAACTTCACCCAGTGCGATTCACTGCTGCTCGGCGACAAATGCGGCGCCCACACCGTGCCCTACATCGAGGTCAAGAACCCGACCGCGCAAATCGAGCATGAAGCGACCACCAGCAAGATCAGCGACGACCAATTGTTCTACGCGATGTCGCGCGGGCTCGATGCGGAAAGCGCGGTCGCGCTGATCGTCAACGGGTTCGCCCGCGAAGTGCTGAAGCAACTGCCGATGGAGTTCGCGGTAGAGGCGCAAAAGCTGCTGGGGATATCGCTGGAAGGATCGGTCGGATGAGCATCGATCAATCCCGCTCTTGGATCACTGATGGTCGTTTCGTTGATCGAAACGGCACCGATGTGAAGGCATATGATGACGTTCTGCTCCTCGCAGATGCCGCCTCCGTATCGGCTGGAACTGTAACTGTAGAGGTTATTCCGGCGGGAACAGTCGGCACCGTTATCTTTGTCACTCAGGATGAGCCCACTTGGTTGTCGCTTGAATGCGACATCGACGGTGGCTTCGCTTTTGCCGAAAACTTTCCCGCGGCTGACGTCACGCTGCATCGGACCGCCGAAAAGAAAAGACAGAATGCTGCGAATTGAAAACCTCCACGCGACCGTCGCCGGCAAGGCGATCCTTAACGGCCTGACGCTCACCGTTCCGGCCGGCGAGATTCATGCGATCATGGGGCCGAACGGGGCGGGCAAGTCGACGCTGGCTTATGCGCTCGGCGGCCGGCCGGGGTATGAGGTTACGGGGGGGTCGGTGACTTTCACGCCTTCTCCCCTCCCGCTAGCGGGAGGGGTCGGGGGAGGGCCTGTTGATGGGGCCGCGACCTCCGACAAGCCCTCCCCTCAATCCCCTCCCGCTAGCGGGAGGGGAGGTTTCGACCTCCTCGCCCTCGCCCCCCACGAACGTGCCGCCGCCGGCCTGTTTCTCGGCTTCCAATATCCGGTCGAAATCCCCGGCGTGTCGATGCTGCAGTTCCTGCGCGAGAGCCTCAACGCGCAGCGCCGCGCGCGCGGTGAGGCGGAGCTGTCGGGCGCGGAGTTCATCCGCCTCGCGCGCGAACAGGCAAGCGCTCTCGGCATGGACGTCGAAATGCTCAAGCGGCCGGTCAATGTCGGCTTTTCCGGCGGCGAGAAGAAGCGCGCGGAGATGGTGCAGATGGGCATCATGAACCCGACCCTCGCGATCCTCGACGAGACCGACAGCGGCCTCGACATCGATGCGCTGCGCAGCGTCGGCGCAGGCATCAACCGTATCATGCGCGCGCCGGACAAGAGCGTGCTGCTGATCACCCATTATCAGCGCCTGCTGGACTATGTGCAGCCCGACCGCGTGCATGTGCTTTCGCGCGGCAAGATCGTCCGCAGCGGCGGCCCCGAACTGGCGCATGAACTCGAGCGCGACGGCTATGTCGAGGCGGCTGCGTGACGAACGCGCCGCCCAAGATCCTCCCCGGGACGGGGAGGGGGACCGCGACGCGCAGCGGCGTGGTGGAGGGGGCCCGCCCCTCCGCTGCGTGCTCGATGGGCCCCCTCCACCATCCTACGGATGGGCCCCCTCCCCGTGCCGGGGAGGAATTGTCGTGAGCCTGCTCTTCCCGACCCGCAAGCTTGAGGCTTACCGCTACGCCGATATCGATGCGCTTACGTCGGTCTGGAACGACCTTGCCGAGCCGCAGCGGATTGAAATTGCTGCGCAACAAAGAGTGCAGCAAATCTGGCTCCCGAGCGGCGGCGACGTGGAAGTGCGGCGCGCGGAAATTGTGCTCGCGGCCGGCGCCCAATTTGAAATTTTTGCGCTCAACATTGCCCCCGATTACGGCCGCGTCGAACTCGACGTGACGCTGCACGAAGGCGCGGCATTTCACTTTAACGCGGCGAACATCGGCACCGGCGATTCGAACCTCGAAATCGTCACCACCGTGCGCCACATCGAGCCGTCCGCAGTGTCGCGGCAGACCGTTCGCTCGGTGCTCGGCGGCAAAGCGGTCGGCTCCTACCTCGGCAAGGTTGCGGTCGCACGCGATGCGCAGCAGAGCGACGGCGAACAGTCGGTCAAGGCGATCCTGCTCGACCGCGGCGCGACCGCCAATTGCAAGCCCGAACTCGAAATCTACGCCGACGACGTGAAGTGTGCGCATGGCGCCAGCGTCGGTGAACTTGACGCGGACCAATTATATTACGCGATGAGCCGCGGCCTCGACCCGGCTGGCGCGCGCGCGCTGCTGCTCGAGGGTTTCGTGATGGGCCTGTGGGACGACA
>JBDSZD010000255.1:0-6959 GCA_039925325.1 Sphingomicrobium sp. | reverse complement strand
ATCAGCTGCTCGACATCGCGCTGCAGCCGCACCAGCACTTCCTGGCGGATGGTCACATTGAGGTTGATCTCGATCGGCTTTTCCGGGGTCTTGACGGAGATGCACCCGCCGAGCGGCAGGCCGGCCGCGGCTGCGGCGAGCAGTCTCAAGCGAACATTCGGCATGGTCATGGTCGGTTCTCACTTTGCGCTGGTGGAGTGGTTGAAACCTGATCTTTGACTGGGGTCTGGGTTTGGATCTGCTCTTCCTCGCGCCGGCGGACTTCGGTGACAATGCCGGGCACCTCCTCGAGCGGGCGGGGAAGTACGCTGCCGATCACCTGCGTCGGATCGCGCATGGACTTGGAAGTGGCAATCAGGGCGCGAAACGGGCCAGTGATATTGACGTTCAGCTTGAGCGGCAGCTTCGCAAGGAGGCCCTTGATAAGCCGCTGCGTCTTGGTGGTTTGCCCCAGCGCGACCCCGTCAACGGCCAGCCGCGCCGCAAATTCACCCGCGAGATCGCCGTCGAGCCGAATGATCATCGAACGGAAACGCAGGTCCCGCAAGGCATTGAAAGCGATATTGCCCATCGTCCCAAGGTTGGCCTTGTTGACGATCCCGACATAGGACAGCGAGCCGCCGCCAGGGCGGGAGTCGAGCCGCCCGCCAACGATGCGTCCGCCATTCTCGTCGAAGATCATCGGCAAAACGCCGTCGAAGATGCCGCTGGCATCGATTTCCTTGAAGCCAAGCGTGTCGACGAAGGTCTTGGCGTTGAGACCGACCACCTGGAACGTGAGCCGCTTGGCGGTCGGCCGGCCGAAGTTCAGCACCGTTTCCTGAAGGATCAGTCGACCGCCCATGAACGGCCATTCTCCGCGCTCGATCTTCACGAGCCGGTTGGGCAGCAGTTGATAGCGAACCACGCCATTCTCGACGAGGATGCCTGAGTTGATCGAAGCGACGGTCACGGTCTGGCCGGGTATGGTGGTTAGGCCGAGCAAATCGTTGAAATGGATCGTGCCGCGTATGCCGGTGACCGGTCCGAACGGCGCGGCAAGATCGAGTCCGGCAGTCGAGAAGTCGCCGCTCGAGGTGACCTTGGTTCCAGTCCAGTCGATGCGCCCACGGCCGGTAACGGTGCCGGAGACGAGCGCCACGACGCCTTCGGTCAGGCGAGTCAGCTCTTCGGGCTGCAGATTTTTCCCGAAGGTGATTCCAGGAACATCGAGCAAAGCATGGCCTCGCGCGCCCTCAATACGATGCTCGATGACGACCTCGCTCACCCGTGTTCCGCTGGCGGGGTGCACGAGCGTGCCACCGGCGCGGACGAACCCGTCGGCCAGCGAGAAGCGGAAATTGTTGCTGCGCAGCGGATAGAAACGGGCATCGGGCATACGATCGGAAAGCAGCATTCCGCCCGAAGCCGTCAGATCGCCGTTTCGGACTTTCCAGCTGCCTTCCATGTCACTCAGCGCCAGCGCGATGTTGCCGATTGTCGACCGCGCGCCCGAGAAGGTACCGCCGGTCCCACCGCCGACGAAGCTGCCGTTGACCCGCGCGGCGTCGAATAAGATCGGCGACGCGGCCTGTCCGAGCCGCATTGCAAAATTGTTCACCGCGAACCGCTGACCAATGATTTGTGCGTTCGCAGCTCTAATGTTCAACGGCGAATCGCCGATCCGGCCGTTCAGCACGGGATTGTTCATCCTGGCACCATAGCTCAGCGGCCCATTGGCGGGCTTGGACAGCATCGCTCCGCCGATTGGGCACACCGGCAGCCGCGTCGGTCCGAATTGCACCGCCGCCTGCCGGATGGAACGGAAGCTGATCACTGCGCAGCCCGTCCCCACCGCCATGCTCCCATTGTTGCCGAACCGGCCGGTGACCGGAACCCGCAGAGCTTCCACCCTGCCGTTCGGGAAGGGACCATCAACCTCAACGATCGTGCTGACTTGCGTAGAGCCATTGGCCGCCGCGGCGAAACGAATGGGTGCCATGGCCAACCGTGAGCTACCGACCACGTAGGGCTGGATCTGGGCAATTCCGCTCAGCGGTGCGCCATTGCGCGGTTGGCGGAGCGCGATTCGTCCCGTCGGAAGGCCGCCGCCCTGCATGGCGATATTCCCATCGATCCGGAGTCGGTTGCCGGGCCAATAATAAGTGATGCCATCGCCCCCCGATACGGCGGCCCGCGCTCCATTGGGTCCGCTGACGTTGGCCGAAGCAATGCGCACCGCGCCGCCGCCGGGGAAGTTCACCATCCTGAGCGTGCCGCTTGCATCGAAATTGCCCGTGGTGCGTGCGATGGCCTGCC
The DNA here is from genome assembly GCA_039925325.1 of Sphingomicrobium sp. Taxonomy (GTDB): domain Bacteria; phylum Pseudomonadota; class Alphaproteobacteria; order Sphingomonadales; family Sphingomonadaceae; genus Sphingomicrobium. Next base: position 4,661 of record JBDSZD010000255.1, on the reverse strand, counting down.
CCATGGCGGCCGCAACCGGGGCGATTGGGGTCTTCTCAACGGCTTTCAATGCCGCAGTAACGGGGGCCAGCATTGACGGCGCGAGCGTCCCGCTGTTCGCGCCATAATCACCGACCATGACAAAGGTGCCGGCGGCGAATCCGAGGCGGTAGCGGCCACTCAGACGCGTCCGTTCGGCGTAAATCTCCGCCAGCCGAGATCGTTGCGCTGACAGCTTCACATTGCCGAGGACTGAGTCCTGGTCACCCCGGAAACTAAGGTCGCCGACGAAATTGGCCAGCCCGTTCTCTCCCGCGACCAGGCTGGAAATGGCCATGCGGCCTTTACCATCAAAGTCCGAAAAAGATTCGTTGACCGTTGTGTCCACGTCGAAGCGCGGCTGGACTACGTCAAAGCGGCTCGACGGGCAGGTGAATCGATCGACCCGCACCGGACCGATGACGTGCGGACGGCGTGCGACGACCTCGACCGCCACATTAGCGCGCAAGTTGGTGGCGCTGCACCGGCCCGGAACGATGCGCGGACTGACGGCGGCCATGCGCCCCTTGAAGCCGCCCGACAGATTCCCGACCCCGTGCAGCGCAATTCCGAGCGGACCCTGCGGCGTGACCAGGCTGATCCTGGTGTCGGCCACATCGACCACAAAATTGGGCAGCGCAAACGGCTTGCCGCTAGGGGGCGGGAGCAATTTGTCGACCTGCCCCCAGCTGATCTTATTCTTCACGAATCGCCCGCGCAGGCGCACCCCGCGCGCGACGATCCGGTACACCTCGACGCTTCCGTTCCATTGCACACGCAGCTGCACCTCGGCGTATTTCGCACTGAGGTCCGGACGCTTCGGATCCCCGATCACGAGGTTGCTAATCTGCTGCGTGCGGAGGCCGACGCGATCGAGCTTGTAGGTCGCCTGAACCCCGCGCCGCTCGAACTCGCGTTCCATGAAACGGGTCGCGATTGGGCGGCGTGCAGTCCACACCGCAATCAACGCCACGACGATGACGAAAAGAATTCCAAGGGAGATGATCGAAACGAGCCGCCGCCAGCCTATGCTACGCCGAATGAGCACGGCCTCCCCGCCGTTCGGCTCTGTGCCGCCGTCCTCGCTCATCCGATCCGCCATGGGATTTACAAACCCACGCCAGACACGACCGTTCCAGCAACGGCATGAAGTGCCTTCACGCGGCCACGCGGCTGTGTTCTAACGGCCCCTGCTCGGGTCACGCGCGAAAGGGCGTCATGCACGGGCACGTCTCCACATCCGCCGATGCCAAATCCAGCGCCGGTCACCGCGCGCGGCTCCGTAAGCGCCTGTTCGAGGGCGGGCCGAAAGCCCTGCTCGACCATGAACTCATAGAATATCTGCTTGCGCTGGCCATTCCTCGCCGTGACACCAAAGTGCAGGCAAGGGAATTGATTGCGCGTTTCGGCGGCATTGGCCCGTTGCTGTCCGCGGATTCGGACACACTGGCGCGTGCCGGGCTTACGGAAGGCGTGGTGGCGGCGTTGAAGATCGCGGAGGCGACCGCACTGCGGTTGCTCGAGACGCGAATCGAGGGCCGGCCAATCCTATCGAGCTGGGAGGCGCTCGGCGATTATCTCCAGGCGGCGATGGGGCATTCGGCGGTCGAGGAAGTGCGCGTGCTGTTCCTCAACGCCAAGAACATGCTGCTTGCGAACGAAGCGATGTGGCAGGGCTCGGTCGACGAAGCCGCCGTCCACGTCCGCGAAGTGATCAGCCGCGCCATAGCGCTCGGCGCCACCGCACTCATCATAGTGCATAATCATCCAAGCGGCGACCCGACGCCGAGTAGCCAGGACATCCGCCTGACGCGCGATCTGGTCGATGCGGGACGGCACATGAAGGTGACGGTTCACGATCATGTGATCGTGGGTTCGTCGGGTCGAACAAGCATGCGGGCGATGGGGCTGCTTTGAAAGCTATGAGCGAATGTCTGCTTTCGACCCATAGCGGACATTCGGAACAGCTGCGATCTGCTGATCCGCTCCCGCATTTTGCGCGATCGAACCCGCGCGGCCGACCGCCTCCCTATGCTCCCAAATTTGCTACTAATCGGCTCGTCATTTTGCAGTCCGGACTGCGGGAAGGCTACTCGGATTGAGCGGGTCGAAAAGGCGCCAACATTAGTGGTTTGCTGGGCGCTGTCAGACTAACCAGAATTTGGTTAAATCCATTTCTTACGGCCTACGTCAACGACCATAAACTGCAGAACAGGGTGAGCCGAATACCAGAACAAAGCGGGATTCAGCGGCCTGAGATTCGTCGCCGAACCAAATTGGAAATCAGGGGTGCATTTACTCTGACAGTGCCCACAACCGCAGTGGGAGCTTTGCCGTGGGTGTTCGCCACGAGGGTAGAGCGCTTGCGGTCACGATGAACGCGCGGCTACTCGCGACAAAGCTATCGTGTTCGGCCCAGGAAACGCTCCCTCATAGCACCGATTCAGTTCGTCAGTGCGGCATCTGCCCATACGACAGGAAGCGTGGCACCAATTGTGGGGGCGGACTTCGCGACGAGTTCGATCAGCTTGATCCCGCGCACATCGGCCTCCATGGGCTGCGCAGCCTGCCCGAAGCGAGCCGGCTTTGACTGAGCAAGCAAGCGGCCATCGCCATAAACTTCGAAGACGACCTCAGCGTGTTGCGCTGCGGCGGAATCGTCGATACCAACAAGTGCGGAAAAGCGCGACTGAGTGGAGTTGCGGACCTCAAAGCGGGAGTTGGCAAGCACGCCCAATCCACTGTCGTATCGTCGCCCCGCCACACGGAGCGGGTCACCGAAGGGCGAGCGATCGGCCTGGGCTCCGCCCCAGCCGCCATACTGCGGAAAGTCGCCAGACCCTCGAGATCCCTGCCAATGCCCGACCGACCGATAAATCGCAGGATCGTGCTGCGGTACGGTTACGCCGTCGACCGCTGGGTTAACGTCAGCGGGTCGTTCTGAAAGATAATAGCCATTCGCAAGTATGCGGGCGCCGCCTGACGTGGTGAACATCAGCGTCTGACGTGCTTGGATCGGCAGCTTGATCTCCTTGGTGAAGCGGTGCACTTTCCCCGTCCAGAGATCCATGAGCGTAATCTCTGCATCGTCGCGCAACTTCAGTTGTGCTGCTGTCAGAACCGCTTCGGTCGTTCCAAAACCGCGATTGAAGATGGCGACTGCTTTCCCACCGGTGCTCAGCGTTTTCGCGAAGGTTTGCAATTCGTTGGACTGGTACACCGGCACGGCCTGGTGCCCGGCGCGATCCTGGTTCACCGCAATAATCCGTTGATTGCCGAGTAGGGCAAGTTGCTCCGGCGTTGCCTTGCGCAGATCGAAACCGATGATCAGGGGTGAGTTCATCATCGCCCAAAGCCCGAAATGTGAGCGCGCTTCCGTCATATGGTTGGCGTCGAAGTCGCCTTGGCCGATGAACAGCATATCCGCGTCGTTCCACGCTCCGGGCTTCGCATAAAGCGCCCGCGTCGCGACAGTGTCGAAGTTGGTCAGCATGCGCGTCCAGTGCGGTGAGATGTCGTCGCTCGTACGCGAAATGTTGCCGAGGTCCTTCCCCCAGGCGCGGACATTCGCCGAACCCCAGATGCACAAGGAGAGGAGGTAATCTCCATCCGAATTGTACCGCTGCAAGGCATCGGCAACCTCGGCATACAAGGCGCGAACGGCCGGAATGTTGGTCTGTCCGAGATTGTTCATATCGATAAGGGGTTCGAAGGCCCGATAATTGCCCGAGCGGACGTGCGCCGAATCCGAGCCCAGCCCACGGATCCCGCAGCCGTCCACCTTGATGAGGTCGAAGCCCCATTCCTCAAAATATAGGCGGATGTCCTTGTCGACATGGCCATGCAAGCCGACTTCGCGCTCCGCCACTGAGCCTATCGGCTGGTTCGCGAAGTTTGGCGTAAAAACTTGACCGCAACTGTTGCGACCAATGTCCGAGTAGATGCCAGCCTTGAACCCCATCCCATGCAGGCGGTCAGTGAGCGGCTTGAAGCTGGTGCGATCGTCGGGGCCGATGTTCGCTGAAGGGAATTTATCGACGCGGATGACCATGCGACCGTCCGGTTGCCGTCGCTTGAGCCACCAGCCGTCATCGATGTTGATGTAGCGATAACCTTTTGCCGCAAGGCCGCTTTCCTTGATGATCTTAGCCGAGGCCATGACCTTGTCTTCGTCGATATCGCTGAAGAAGGCGTTCCAGCTGTTCCATCCCATTGGAGGAACAGGCGCCTGTCCGCGGGTATTGGCGGACCAGCGCGCGGTGGGCGCAAGCACATTCTGCCCCTGCGCACTTACATTTGAGGGTGTCATCATTCCGATTGCCGTCAGAGCAGTCAACGCGACGGAACCGTGCAGTCGTATCATCGGACAACCCCCATTGCGGACACTACGTTTCATTGCCCAATTGTTTGATTATAAAGCGTGTTTTCGAGCCATAACAAGTCCCGACGAAGACGTGCTCTTGGATAATTGCGCCTTGCAGGACACAGAGACGGGCGTGAACGTCTCCCAACCGCGGAATGTCCGCTTTCCATCTGTGGACGCCCCTGAAGACGCAAGCGGTATTTTGGAGGTTGGGCAGGTAGTCGGATGCTGCCATCTGTCCGGCCTCTGGTTGCAGCGATGAGAGCTGCGGGCCCGTATG
>JBDSZD010000254.1:0-2638 GCA_039925325.1 Sphingomicrobium sp. | reverse complement strand
GGCTATCTGTCGGCACTGGACGTCGCCGCCCGGCTCTGCAAGTAGCCGCGCACGACGCCCATTGGGCAGCAGGATCAACAAGGGAAGCAAGCAATGGCCGATTCCGCCGAAGGCGCACAGGAGGGTGCCATGCGCATCGATCCGAGCCTGGTGCGGGAGCTCGCCGAGCTCCTCACTGAAAATCAACTGACCGAGATTGAGGTCGAGGATGGCGGGCGCCGAATCAAGGTCCAGCGCTTCCCGGGCTTCGGCACTGGAGCCCACGCGCCGTCGGCCGCTGGTCCCGCAGCCTTACCTTCGTCTGCTCCCGTGGACGCACCCGCCGCTCCTGAAGAAATCAGCGGCGAGACGATCAAGTCGCCGATGGTCGGCACCGCCTTCATGTCGGGGGAACCAGGCGCAATGCCGTTCATCGAAGTCGGCAAGCCGGTGAAGGCAGGGGACACGCTGCTGATCATCGAGGCGATGAAAGTGATGAACCCGATCACCGCGCCCAGCGGCGGAACCATCATTAAGATCATGGTATCGGATTCGCAGCCGGTCGAGTTCGACCAGCCGCTCGTGATCATCGGGTAATCCCAGCCGTGCCGATCAAGAAGCTGCTGATCGCCAACCGCGGCGAGATCGCGCTGCGCATTCACCGCGCGTGCCATGAAATGGGGATCAAGACGGTCGCGGTTCACTCGACTGCCGACTCCGACGCCATGCACGTCCGTCTGGCCGACGAGACAGTTTGTATCGGTCCGCCGTCCGCCACCGACAGCTATCTCAACATCCCGAACATCATTTCGGCGGCCGAAGTCGTGCACGCCGACGCCATCCACCCCGGCTACGGCTTCCTGTCGGAAAATGCGCAGTTCGCCGAGATCGTCGAGCATCACGGGATCATCTGGATCGGCCCCAAGCCCGATCATATCCGCACCATGGGCGACAAGATCGAAGCCAAGCGCACGGCGGCCGCATTGGGGCTGCCGCTGGTGCCAGGATCGCCCGGCCCGCTCGAAACCATCGCCGAAGCGGCCGCGATCGCGGCGGAGATCGGCTATCCCGTGCTGATCAAGGCGGCATCCGGCGGGGGTGGGCGCGGGATGAAGGTCGTCCCTTCCGAAGACCAGCTCGAAAGCCTGATGATGCAGGCCGCATCCGAGGCCCGGTCCGCATTCGGCGACGACACCATCTACATGGAAAAATATCTCGCCGATCCACGCCACATCGAATTCCAGGTGTTCGGCGACGGCGAGGGCAATGCCGTGCATTTCGGCGAGCGCGACTGTTCGATCCAGCGCCGCCACCAGAAACTTCTCGAGGAAGCGCCGTCACCCGTAATTTCCGCGGAGGAGCGCGCGCGGATGGGCGGGATCGTGTGCGCGGCGATGGCCGGCATGGGCTATCGCGGCGCCGGGACGATCGAGTTCCTTTACGAGAACGGCGAATTCTATTTCATCGAGATGAATACCCGGCTGCAGGTCGAGCATCCGGTGACCGAGATGATCAGCCGCGTCGATCTCGTGCGCGAGCAGATCCGGGTGGCCAGCGGCCAGGGGCTGTCACTCCGGCAGGAGGATATTCGTCTCGAAGGTCATGCGATCGAGTGCCGCATCAATGCCGAGGATCCGCAGACCTTCGTCCCATCACCGGGCACGGTGAAGAATTACGTTGCGCCCGGCGGCATGCACGTCCGCGTCGATAGCGGACTCTATACCGGCTATAAGGTGCCGCCATATTACGACAGCATGATCGGCAAGTTGATCGTCTACGGATCGACCCGCGAACGTTGCATCATGCGGCTGCGCCGCGCGCTCGAGGAATTCGTCGTGGACGGCATGAAAACGACCATCCCGCTGCATCAGCGCATCGTCGATGATCCCGAGTTCCAGGCCGGCGACTATACGATCAAATGGCTCGAGGCGTGGCTGGAGAAGAACCCGGCCTAAGCGCCGAACGCTGTCCTTCGACAGTCTTGCGCGGCGTTCAGGCGCGTGCAACCCCTGAGACCGCAGGGAGTTGATCAGCAACTCTCACAAACCAGGACGAGCGCCGCCCCGCGCTTCGGAAATTTTATGCACCAAGTTTTTCGTCTGACCCTCGTCGCGACGACGCTTCTTGCGGCGACGCCAGCCTCGGCCCAGCCGCGCGGCGATGAGCCGATCGCGGTTCCGCGCACCATCAAGCAGGGGATCGACTTCGTCTATGTCGATCCGAAGATGAGCAGTGTCGCCAAGCGCCGGCAGCGCCCGCAGAACTGGCTGCAACGTGCGCTCAGTCTCGATTTCGGATCGAGCGCACGCAGGCGAAATGCGCCCCACCCGATGTTCGTGGAGCTCGCGCGCGGGCTGCAGCAATATCAGGCGACCTGGGGCCGTTTGCCGCAGGTCAGCGTCCCGGCCGGCCCAGTGCTCAAGCCCGGGTCGAAAGGAAACCGCGTGAGCATGCTCCGCGCCCGCCTCGGCCTGCCGAGCGCCGGAGGATATGACGAGCAGCTCGCGCAAGCGGTGACGGGTTATCAGACCGCGCATGGCCTCGGCACGCCGGACGGAATCGCGGGCCGGGCGACGATCACCTCGCTCAATCGCGGCTCGCGGCATTATGCGGCGCGGATCGCGATCAACATGGAGCGGGCGTTCCGCCTGCCGACCAA
>JBDSZD010000253.1:0-2902 GCA_039925325.1 Sphingomicrobium sp. | reverse complement strand
CCAGGAGCGCGGAGCGCTTCATAACCGGCCGGAAGGAACCGCTGCCAAGCAGCGGCCTGGATCCCGGCCTTCGCCGGGAAACTGCTGTGAACGTGGAAGCATCATTCAAGCCGGACACCTGGACCGTGGCCGGCCGCACCTTCACCTCGCGGCTGATCGTCGGCACCGGCAAGTATAAGGATTTCGCGCAGAACGCCGCTGCGGTCGAGGCGTCTGGGGCTGAAATCGTCACCGTCGCGGTGCGGCGGGTGAACATCTCCGATCCGACCCAGCCAGTGCTGATGGATTATATCGACCCGAAGAAGGTCACCTATCTCCCCAACACCGCCGGCTGCTTCACCGCCGATGATGCGATCCGCACGCTACGGCTGGCGCGTGAAGCGGGCGGCTGGAACCTTGTGAAACTCGAAGTGCTGGGCGAGGCGAAGACGCTCTATCCCAACATGGTCGAGACCCTGCGCGCCACCGAAGTGCTGGCGAAGGAGGGCTTCGAGCCGATGGTTTATTGCACCGACGATCCGATCGCCGCCAAGCAGCTGGAGGATGCGGGCGCGGTGGCGGTCATGCCGCTGGGCGCGCCGATCGGCTCAGGGCTCGGCATCCAGAACCTCGTCACCATCCGCCTGATCGTCGAGGGCGCCAAGGTGCCGGTGCTGGTCGACGCAGGCGTCGGCACGGCCAGCGACGCGGCGGAAGCGATGGAATTGGGCTGCGACGGCGTGCTGATGAACACCGCGATCGCCGAGGCGAAGGACCCGGTGCTGATGGCGCGCGCGATGAAGTCGGCAGTGGAGGCAGGGCGCATGGCCTACCTCGCCGGCCGCATGCAGAAGCGCCGCTATGCCGACCCGTCGAGCCCGCTCGCGGGGCTCATTTGAGCGAGCCACACGGTCGCTGACCCGCAATCCGGGTCGCTGAGGCGATGATCCAGTATCGTTAGACCGTGGCCCTCCAGTAATTCTCGATATTGCTCTGGGTCGAGGCTCGCATGATAGAGTTCCTCGCCTTGCCATCGGCCGGGCACCTCACCTGCCTCATGCCCGCTGGTGAAGATGAGAAATCCGCCCGGCCGCAAGTGGGCCGCCAGCCGGCCAATCGCCACTTCTTGGTCGGCAGGGATCAGGTGAATGAGGCTGTGCCACGCGATGATGCCCTCGAAGTCGCAACCCAGATCGAGGTCGCGTAGGTCGACCACGAGCCAGCGCTCCTGCGGAAATCGCGCCTGCGCCTTGGCAACCAGCGATGGAGACGAATCCACACCTGTGATCCGGACACCGCGTTCGATCAGGTAACGGGCGATCGGCTCCCCCATGCCGCACCCTGCGTCGAGCACCTGAGCGCCGCCGCCGGGCAGACACGCAACAAACCGATCAAGCCACGGCCGCTCGAACAGGTCGCGCCCGCGTTGCCGGTCCCAGGCCTCGGCATTCTGTTCGTACAGCGCAATGATCCGATCGCTGGCGCTGCTCATCGCAGCAGCGCCTGATCAGCCCTTCTTGGCTTTTTTCGCCTTCTTCGCCTTTTCGGGCTTATCAGACTTCTTGGCCTTGGCCGCCTTCTTTGGCTTGTCCGCTTTCTTCGCCTTCTTTTCCATACCCAGCGCTTCGACGCTGCGGCGGGCGATATCCATTGCGAGCTGCCAGAAGGCGCCGGATTTTGCCGCCGCCGCCTTGCTTGCTTCCTGAAGCTCATCGGCCACGGATTCCGCAAGCGCGCGCGCTTTGGCGGGGTTCTTGAGCGCAGCCGCGGCCGCGACCAAAGTCGCCGCTACGACTTCCGCGACCACCGGATTGTTCACGACGGCTTTCTTGGCCTTGGTCGCCACCTTGCGCACGACCTTGACCGGCTTCGGCGGTGTCGCGCGGGTACGGGAGGCCGTTTTAGGGCTTGCCTTGGCGGGGGCTTTGGTCTTCGGCGTACTGCTCTTGGCCATGAAATTTCCTTCGTTCTGCCTGGCAGTTGTACTGCCGTTCGTCACATCACCGTCACAACTTTCTGTTTCAATCGTGAGACAAAAGCCGTGTCGCCCTGCTACGTTGGGCCGGGATGGCCGCCGAACGCAAGAGAGTCATGGATAGCGCCGAACCGATCCGAGCGGGTCCTGCCGACCCAGCGCCCGAAGTTTCGCCGCGCGAGCCGCTGTATTTCAATCGGGAATTGAGCTGGCTTGCCTTCAACCAGCGCGTGCTCGAGGAAGCGTCCAACGCAACGCATCCCTTGCTCGAGCGGCTGCGGTTCCTGTCGATATCCGGCAGCAATCTGGACGAATTCTTCATGGTGCGAGTGGCCGGGCTAAAGGCGCACGAAACGCTCGGCGTCGGCGGTCCTTCGGCCGATGGCCTGACACCGAGCCAGCAGCTCGCGGCAATCAATGTCGCGGTCGATCGGCTGGTGTCGGCCCAGCATGAAGTGTGGAACGACATTCGCGCAGCCTTGGCCGAAGTCGGGATGGAGATCGTCGGCGATGAACCGCTCGACCAGACGACCACCGCCTGGATCGATTCTTTTTTCGCCGAGCAGATCTTCCCACTGCTGACACCCCAGGCAATCGATCCCGCGCACCCCTTCCCGTTCATTCCCAACCGGGGATTTTCGCTGATCTTCGAGCTGCGCAGGGGCCGCGCCGAGCCGGTACGGCAACTCGTCATGATGCCAACCGCGATTCCGCGCTTCATCCGGGTTCCGGGCGAGCGGTCGCGCTACATCGCGCTCGAAACATTGATCCGGCGCAAGACCGATTATCTGTTTCCGCGCTACGATGTGCTGCGCGGCGGAGCCTTCCGGGTGATCCGCGACAGCGATATCGAAATCGAAGAGGAAGCCGAGGATCTGGTCCGATATTTCCGCACAGCCATCAAACGGCGGCGGCGCGGGCGGGTCGTCCGGCTGGAACTGGAAGCTG
>JBDSZD010000252.1:0-2051 GCA_039925325.1 Sphingomicrobium sp. | reverse complement strand
CGAACAGCGAGGGCGACAGCGAGCTGCGTACTGGTGCTGGGCGGGCGGTCGGTTCGATGCTCATTCCGCAGGCCTAACGGGTCCTTTGCCTTTCACAAGAGGTCTTGTGCGGCGTTGACGCTGCGGGCCCCAAGTCGCTAGTCGCCCTTCGTGGCTTCCCCCGACCTTGACGTGATTGCGATCGGCGATGCGATCGTCGACGTGATCGCGACCGCAACCGACGAATTCCTCGACCAGCGCGGACTGCGCAAGGGGTCGATGCAATTGCTCAACCCCGATGAAGCCGAGGCGCTCTACGAAGCGATGGGCCCGGCGCGCGAAACCAGCGGGGGCTCGGCCGCCAACAGCATGGCGGGGATCGCGGCGCTGGGCCTGCGCGCAGGCTTCATCGGCCAGATCGCGGACGATCAACTGGGCCGCATCTTCGCCCACGACGTGCTGTCGCTCGGCGTGCGCTTCGACACTCCGCCCTTGACCGGCGGCCCGCCGACCGGGCGTTGCCTGATCCTCGTCACCCCCGACGCGCAGCGCACGATGAACACCTGTCCGGGGGCGAGTCATCTGCTCACCCCCGACGCGCTCGACCTCGACCTGATCCGGTCGGCCGCAATTACTTTTCTCGAAGGTTATTTGTGGGGTCCGGAGACTCCGCGCGCGGCAATGCTCAAGGCGGCCGAAACCGCGCACGAGGCCGGCCGCCGGGTCGCATTCACCTTGTCCGAAAGCCTGTGCATCGCCGGCCGTCGCGAAGGCGTGCTTGGCTTGATCGGATCGGGACTGATCGACATCTTGTTCGGCAATGAAGACGAATTGCTCCACCTGACCGGATCGGCTGATCTCGACGCCGCCATTGCTGGGCTCGCGCCACAGGTCGAAACGATCGTCGCGACGCGCGGCGCGGCGGGTGCGCTAGCCGTCGACCGCGTTGGACGAGTCGATATCTCGGCGGTGCCTGTCGAGCGAGTCGTCGATACCACCGGCGCGGGCGATCTTTTCGCCGCTGGATTCCTCGCCGCCACCTGCAGCAGCCTTCCGAAGCAACGCTGCCTCGAAGCTGGCGCCCTCGCCGCTGCGGAAATCATCTCGCATTTCGGTGCGCGCCCGTACGCCGACCTCAAGGAGCTAGTCCGCCTGTGAACAATTTGAAGCGCGTGGCGGTCTATTGCGGCTCCGCGATGGGCAGCGACCCGGCCTTCGTCACTGCGGCGGACGCGCTGGCAGCCGAGATGGTGCGCGTCGGGGTCGAGCTGGTCTACGGCGGCGGCAAGCTCGGCCTGATGGGGCGGACTGCCGATGCGGTGTTAGCCGGTGGCGGCAAGGTCTATGGCGTCATTCCATCGGCGCTCGTCGATCTTGAGGTCGCGCATACCGGGGTTACCGAACTCTACACCGTCGCGACGATGCACGAGCGCAAGGCAAAGATGACCGACCTCGCGGACGGGTTCGTCGCGCTCCCCGGCGGGATTGGAACGCTCGATGAACTCTTCGAAGCGTGGAGCTGGAACGCGCTCGGCTATCACGCCAAGCCCTTCTGCCTGCTCAACGTGGCGGGATTTTGGGACCGGCTGATCGCCTTCATCGACCATGCGACGGCCTCGGGTTTCCTGTCAGCCAATCGCCGCGCACAACTGATCGTTGCGGATACCCCCGGCGATGCGCTGAAAGCGCTGGACGAAGCCGCGGCCAAGGCCTCACAAGGCATGGTCTGGTAGGAGCAAGTATGAATCAGCGGCTGCTCGGAATCGTCGGCATCATGGCCATCCTCGGCATCGCTTATGCGCTGTCGACCAACCGCAAGGCGATCCGGCTGCGGATCGTTGGCGCGGCCTTCGCGCTTCAGGCGGTGATCGCCTTCCTCGTCCTTTACACGCCGTGGGGCCGCGCCGCGATCCAAGGGCTGTCGAACGGCGTCGCCAACCTCCTTGGCTATGCCAACAAAGGCACCGAATTCCTGTTCGGACCAAGCGCCACCAACCCGCTCGCCAACACATTTGCGATCGCCGCGCTGCCGGTGATCATCTTCTTCGCTTCACTCGTCGCCATCCTTTATT
>JBDSZD010000251.1:0-22847 GCA_039925325.1 Sphingomicrobium sp. | reverse complement strand
GTGGCCCGCGAATGGCCGGATCACCTCGACCTTCGGTTGGCGGCGGCATCCGATCCTCGGCTTCGGACGGATGCACAAGGGCGTGGATTTCGGCGCGAGTTGGGGCAGCCCGATCGTTGCCGCCGCTTCGGGCCAGGTCACCATGTCTGGCTGGGCCGGCGGCTACGGCCGACAGGTGCGCATTTCTCATGGCGGCGGAATCGCGACCAGTTACTCGCACATGAGTTCGATCGTTGCGGAGCCCGGAAGCTTCGTGCGCCAGGGGCAGCTGATCGGCTATGTCGGGTCTTCGGGCTTATCGACCGGCGCGCACCTTCATTACGAAGTCTATCAATCGGGGCAGGCAGTGGATCCGCTGGGCGTCCGTTTCGCCAGCGCTGCGCCGGTCGCCAACGGGCAGGCCAAGGCGATCAAGGCGCGGCTGGCGGCGCTGTTGAGCGTGGGTACGAAGCGCAGCTGAGGCAGAGCACTGTGCGTCCTCGCCAGTGTGGCGACGGCGCTCGGGTGCGCTCGGTCCGAAGCGGCCGCTGCGCTCGCTGACGAAGAGGGCGCTGGCGAACGAGGTTGTGATTGGTTGGCGGCGACGGTGGGTGGTCGGCTGGAGTAGGGCTTCGATCTGGAAAATGCTGCTGGGCACCGAATATCCTGCAATGTCCGCTCTGGGCGGAAGCAGACGTGGGGATTTAGCGCGATTGCGTTGCGCTGGCAGGCACGTCGGCTTCTTGCTGACCGTCTTCCTAGCAGCAGGTGCATTGGCTCTATTGAGGTTTGACGGGACGCCAGGCTTTCCTGATCAGTGTTCTTTGTGGACACGCCAGCAGGCGAGCGGTTCGCTGGCGATCGTGTAGCAGGGCGGGTCTCTGGTTGCGTGGGTGCGCGCAAAAGAGGCGATGCTTCGGCTAAAATCGGCAAAAAGTTGATCCCGGTCGATCGCGGTTACCCAGCCAATGATTCGGCGATCCCCTGCAGGCGCGAACTTCAAGTCGTCGCCCATGCGTGGCCGTGGCCGCTCTTCAACGGTTGTAAAGCCAAGCAGGTGGGCGACAACCACATGGTCCCAAATGGGCCAGGAATAGGACCCGTCGGGACGCTTGCCGGGCTCGAAAGTCTTAATGTGGCGCTCGTACCATGCATCATAATCACGCATCAGCCACGGGCGGATCGCGCCACTATCGCGGAGGATGACGTCGGCCTCTGCACGGGTCACGGTAAGGTGCTTGACCGTAACCGCCCCATCGCCAGCCACAAGCGGCACACGCGAATTGAGGATTACGCGCCACGCGGCCGGATCATTCCGGATGTTGAACTCGTCGCCGCCCGCTTCCCAGCTTTTGAACCCCATTGCTATGATCCGCACCCGGTCGGCAAGCGAGGGGTCCATGATCAAGGCGGAAGCGGCGTCGGTTGCAGCTCCTATCACAAGCAGGTTGAGGCGCTTGCCCGCTGAATAGCCGCGGGAAGCCTCGATGATGAACTCTGCGGCCTCGCTGCGACGCGGTGTTCCATCATTCGCGAGCTTTTCGTCCGCGCCGTGGACGATAGGCGGATGCTCGAGAAGACCCAGCCGGTCCTCGACGATGTTTCGGATTAGCTGCGCTGAAGTGCCGGCGGCTCCCGGGATGCTGCTGGGCGGTGCGTGCGCCGACGCTATGCCGGCCACCACGAAGCGCGGGTTCGCTAGCAAGTGGATGAGCGGCCACTGATCATCAATCTCATTGCCCATGTCCGTCGAGAGGAGAACCGGAATGGGGCGCTGGTCGGCTGCTTTGGCGGAGCTCGCCGCCGGGGTCAGAAGAGCCAGGAGCGCAGGAATAACAAGGCGATGAAACATGATTTGGCTCCTGCCTAAAGCAGCGTACCTCCCGAGACCGCGAACGGCAACGTCCGCAATGGGTCGAAGGCAGACATTCGCTTGCTGCGCCCGCGCGAGTGAATCGCGTGACGTTTGGACGGGCTCGGCTCGTTCGGATTACGCAGCCTTAGGGCGGATCCCGCATCAAATCCGGGATGACGAGCTGTTGCTTGCTCATCACCTGCCGTGCCCGCGCCACCTTTTGATCGTGCGTTCGATGATCGCGGCTTCGTCGCCGGTCTGACGCCAGAGCTGGGCGAAGCTCGGATCGGACGAGGCCGGGCGCTTTTCGGGCTCGAGATCGTCGAAGCGGACGCGGATCGGAATCGCGACGCCTTCGCCGCAGACGATGCATTCGCGGTTGCGCAGCGCGGGAATGGCGTCGAGGAAACCGCGCGCACCTTCGGGCATGGCGGCGCGCACGCAGGCCTGATCGCGCTCGTTGTTGAGGCGCATGGCGATGATCGTACCGCACTGCGACAGCACGCCTTCCGCCAAGTCGGACGGGCGCTGCGTGATCAGTCCGAGCGAAACGCCATATTTGCGGCCTTCCTTGGCGATCCGCTCGAGGATCTTGCGTACGGCTTGGCCAGCGGCATTCTCGTCCTTGGGTACGTAACGGTGCGCTTCTTCGCAGACGAGGAGGAGGGGACGCTGCGCCTCGGTGCGCGACCAGATCGCATAATCGAACACCATGCGCGCCAGCACCGACACCACCACCGAAGTGACTTCGGACGGGACGCCGGAAACATCGACGATGGAGATCGGGCGGCCGTTGGCGGGGAGGCGAAACAGCTTGGAAATGAAGCTGCCCATCGAGTCGGACACCAGCATGCCCGAAAACATGAAGCTGTAGCGCGGATCGGCCTTCAATTCGTCGAGCTTGCCCTTGAGCCGCTGGTAGGGGAGCGTGTCTCCCGCGCGGTCGAGCTTACCCATTTCATTGACCAGGATCGTGTTGAGATCGCTGAGTAGGTAGGGGATCGGCGAATCGACGGTGACCTTGCCGAGCGTTTCGGCGGCCTTGCCCTTGGTGCGGGCGGCCAGGATGCATTTAGCGAGGATGTCGCCATCGCGCTGACGCTCGGCGCCGTCGGTGGTCAGCAGCACCTCGCAATGTTCTTCGAAGTTTAGCAGCCAATACGGCAACTGGAGATTGTCGGCGTTGAACAATTCGCCGCAGCTTTTGAAGGCGGCGCTATATTCGCCATGCGGGTCGATCATGACGATGTGACCCTCGGGCGAAAGCTGCGAAATGCGGTGGAGGATCAGCGCAACCGAGGTCGACTTGCCGGTGCCGGTCGACCCGAGGATCGCGAAATGCTTCGACAGCATCGGATCGACGTAGAGCGTTCCGCGAATGTCGTCGGTGGGATAGACGGTGCCGATCTCAACATGGGCCTCATCGCTGGCGGCAAAGACCGAACGCAAGTCTTCGGTGGAGACGGCCAGCACTTCCGATCCCGGGATCGGATAGCGCGTGACGCCGCGGCGAAAGTTGGACATCTTGCCCATCGCATCGCGCGTGCCTTCACCGAGAAAATCGATCTGGGCCAGGATCTTGCCGCCCTCGGCCGCCTTCATCGTTCGGACGTTGGCGATCAGCCAATTGTTGCCGACGACCATCTTCACCTGGCTACCAACCTGGCCGGACATTGCCACGGACGGGTCGGGATGCGCCGAAAAAGCCGCGAGTGTCGCGCCATCGAGTTCAACCTGGGAGCCGGAACCCGCAATGTCGAGCACGTGGCCGACGGGAGCCAATGGACTGGACGAAGCAGGTGCGGAACCGCTCGCCGCGCCGTCCTCGTTGAACGTGCTCATCTCATCGAGGAACTGCCGTAGATTGGGCTGGTCGTTCATGCTTCTGTCTCGTCCCACTCGGTAAATAGTGAGGGGATGAGTAAAGGGGAGCAGTTAAAATTTGGCTTAGAAACGGCGGCGGAAAGCCATTGCCGCGGCCCAGCCAAGCGCCAGCGAGAGTAGGACCGCGACCAGCCCGTACAAAAATTCGTGGCGGCGGGCGGCAAGCGCCACGAAGCGCTCGAACCCCGATTTGCCGATCTGGATTTCACGCGTCGCGGCGGCGAGCACGCGGCCGCGATCGACCAGGAAGGTTTCCGACGTGTAGGTGCCGACCGGCACCTGGCTTGGGATTGAGATGCTCGCCCGGTACAGCACGCCGCTGCTGATCTCGACCCCCTTCGGGTCTTCAAGATACAGGCCCTGCCGTCGGCGCAAATCGATCAATCCGGCTTCGAACCGGCGATCCTTCTCCGGGAGCGCGCCTCCGCCGGGCGATAGCTGAAGATTTTGCAGGCCGAGTTCGTAGATAGCGGCGGTGCGCTCGTCGACCAATTCGCTCAGCGGCCGCGACGAGGCCACTGCATAATAAGACGGGGCGGAGCGGAAGCGGTTGGAATCGGCGTTCATCCAGATGCCCGCGATCTTCTGTTTCTCGCGTACTCGGATCGGCTGGACCGGCCCCTTCAGCACCACGACGATGTCCGCGGGGCGGGCGGGCGCGCGGCCGCGCGGATAAAGGATCGCGCCGAACAGCAGCAATTCCGCGCCGGTGAAGCTATAGCGAATCTCAATGCTGCGCGAGGATATGTCGGGGACCAGCACCGGCTTCGCCTGCGCCATCAACAGCGGAGCCACCGCCGCCATCAGGAAGACCCGCGCGCGCATCACAGATAATCGATCGAGAAGACTTCGTCGGGACGCCAGGCGAGGCCGAGAGCCATCCGACCGGCAACCAGCAGAATGATGATCGCGAGCGCGAGACGAAGCAGATCAGGCTTGATCCGTGTCGCGAGGAGCGCGCCATATTGCGCGCCGATGACGCCGCCGACGAGCAAAAGGGCCGCTAGCACGACATCGACCGAGCGCGTGGTCATGGCGTGGACCATGGTGGTGGTGGCGCTGACGGCGAGGACCATGACAAGGCTGGTGCCGATCACGACCCGCGCCGTCATTCCAAGCAAATAGATCATCGCCGGAACCAGGATGAACCCGCCGCCGACACCGAGCAGCACCGTCAGCATCCCGGCGACAAAGCCGAGCGTCAGCGGGGCGAGAGGGGAAATGAACAGTCCCGATTGATAGAACCTCCAGCGCAGCGGAAGCGATGCGACCCAGCGGTGATGGCGCGGTCGCGCGGCCGTGCCGTCCGAAGTAACGATCTTGAGCGCCGTGAGCGCATCCTTGAGCATGAGCGCGCCGATCCAGCCCAGCAACAGGACATAGAGCGTTCCGATCGCGAGATCGATCTGGCCGCTGTTCTGGAGCAGCCGAAAGAGCGCAGCCCCGACCAGGGATCCGGCCAGGCCGCCGACAATCATGACGCCCCCCATTTTCAGATCAACCCCGCCGCGTCGCATATGGACCATGACGCCCGACACGCTGGCGCCGGTGATCTGGGTTGATGCGGAAGCAACTGCCACCGTGGGGGGAATCCCGTAGAAGATCAGCAGCGGCGTAGTCAGGAAGCCGCCGCCGACGCCGAACATCCCGGATAAAATGCCGACGACGAAGCCCAGAACGACGATGACCAGCGCGTTGACCGACTGACCGGCGATCGGAAGGTAAATATCCATGGGCTGCACCAAGGACTAGCCGCAAAGTCCCACCGAGGCCAAGGTGCACGCGGCGCTAAAAATCTCCAGCGAGCGTGACGGCCGGGCCGGAGCGCGGGAGCGCATTGCCGGCGACCCGCTGCCGCCAGTCGAGATGGATGCGCATATTGTTGCGCACCCGCATGCTCAGCCGCGGGCCGGCGTCCACGCGATAGAGGCCGGGCTGTACGCCGCCCCACATGCCGATGCCTCCGGAAAAATCCCGATAGAGCGGCCGGGTGAATGTGAAGCCGCCGTCGGCAAACATGTCGCGGCTGCGCGCGCCAACGATTCCGGCCTGGGCGTAGCCGTCGAGCTGAAAACCCCACATTGGCCGCTGATAGAGGCCGCCTTCGATGAACATCGCGAAGGCGTCGCGTCCGCCGCCATGACGTCCGATGGCCTTGCGGCGCTCGGCGGTGATCGCGACCGGGATCGAGGCGAACGGGGTGTAGCGGATGCCTGCGGCGATTTCCCCGCCACTTGCCCCGCCGACCGGGGAGGTGGTGCGGAGCGATGCCGCCAGCTGCGAGGAGAAAAGGTAAGTGAGGCGCGCACCGGCCTGGCTTCCGCCGAGCGTTCCGCCGGGTGCGAGGGAGCCGGGGGCAATGGTGGTGCCTTGGCGTCCTCGGATCAATGCCCAGCCCGTCAACATTAGGCGGTTTGGACGCGACGGCGGAGCGAAGCTTGGCGACACAGGCTCGACCGGGCTCGTGGCGGCAGCCCGCTCCATCGGCGCAGAGGCAAAGCGCGCCAACGGCCATTGGTCCTGCGTGGAAAGCGGACCGAAATAGAGCGGCTGCGGTGCCGAGGCGTACTGGATCGGCGGCGCGGGCTGACGGTAATATGCGGGCCGCGGGACCGGATAGTAAAACGGGACAGCTATCGGCCGATAATCGAGCGCGGGGGCCAACGCCGGCGTCTGCGCAAAGGCAGCCGACTCGTAAGAGACCGCCGGCTCAAGCGCTGGAAAACGTGCCGGTTCGATTAAAGACGGACGGTCGGCGCGTTCGGACAGCGTAAAAAGATCGGCTCCGGGCAAGGCACCGAAGGCGATCGCCCGAAACCCGGCCCAGCCGACCAGGGTCACGGCTACAAGCCGCAGCGCCGCGCTCATCGCGCAAGCTCCGCCGGGAAAATATGGCGGGTTTTGTCCCAGCGCGTCGCGCCGCCGGACATATAGATAGAGACCGCGCGCAACGTGGCGAGCACCGCGATCAGGTTCGCCACCACCAGACGGGGTACAGACAGCAGACCCTGCCGCCAGCCATAGACCGTCGTGGTGAATGCGGCGCGCATGACGATGCGCCAGACTAGCAGCACGCCGGTAATGTTGAGGAGGAGGAGGAGCAGACGCGGATCCATGCGCGCCTGAATCGGTGCTCCCAAGGCTTCGGCCAGCCATAGCTGCGACCACAGCAGTCCGGCCGTATAACCGGCGATCAGCAGCAAGGCGGCCAGCGGCCCACGCCGGTCGCGCAGCCGCATCCAGCGTTCGCCCCAGCCACGCCCCCAGCCGAGGCGGTCCCAGCCGGTCAGTGCAATTCCGCCAAGCCAGCGCGCTTTCTGCCTGACCGCGGCATCGAGGCTCGCGGGGAAATGACCTCGGCTTGCGACCATCGCCCGGTCTCCGGGGGTGGCCGGGATCCGCACGAACATGGTCTTCACGCCCAGCGCGCCGATCCTGAGGCCCATCTCATAATCTTCGGTCATGCTGGCGCCCGCGAACGGCCGGCCTTCATGGGCAGCGGCGAGGCGGGCGAGTGGCTCCCGCGCGATTGCACAGCCGACGCCGGCCAACGGGATGGCCGCGCCGACTGCCTCGCGCACAACCAGTTCCTTGCCGTGTGCTTCGGCAAACTCGTCGCAATAATGGCCGCTGATCCAGTGTGAGTCCGGGTCGACGAGCGGCACGACCGGAAGCTGGATGACCCCCGCCCGGCCGATCAGCCGATCGAACAGAGTGAGTTCGAGCGGATGAACGACATCTTCGGAATCGTGCAGGACGATGGCTTTCGCGCTGACCCCAAGGGCGCTTTCGTAGGCGACCAGCGCGTCATACAGGTGCGGTATTATGTAGCAGATGCACCAAGGCGGTTACACTCACCCCTAAGGGGGATGGCAGATGTAACCGTTTGCGAGACGGCGCGTGATTAGCGCTGTGGCTGCCTGCTTAGTTGGAATCGTTGTGGAAGGGTGTCATCGAGTACCCAGAGTTTTCGAGCTGTCCGACTTTGGCGCGTTCCAGTGGCAACAAGGCTTCAGCCTCAAAGCAGAAATTCGTATACCGAGGGCGTTTGAAAGCATCGTTGTACCAAACCGTGCCGAAGACGTAGAGGCTGACGCCATCGCCTTTGACCGCTTTCCGGTAATCGGCCAGGTCCGGCTTCGGCATTCCGTACATGACGGCGTTCGCGCTTTGCCCGCTGTTGATGCTCAGAGCGGTGGCCCTTCCCTCGGGATGAGTGTTGGCAGCATTGGTGGCAGCCATATCGAGTTCCATCTTCCGCTCGGATCTAATCACTATGTTCCCGCCCCAACGAGCGTTGAACGCGGGCGTTTGGCCGTTGTTGGTGATTTTGAGATGCGCAGCCACTCCGCCGTCAGTGCCGCTTATAATCAGTCCGACCGCATCAACCGCGACATAAGCCCGCAACTCGGCGCGCGACACCTTTCGTTGCTCCCAGAAGGTAAGCGCAACCAACGTCGTTCCGATGAAGCTAAGCAGGACGGCCAAGAAGGTATAATCCGCCGCATCGCGGGCAGCATCAGCCGCTTTCCACTGAGCGCACAGATCGCTGCTTCTCTGGTCCTTGCGATCTTCGCAACCCGCATCCTGTTCAGCGGCTATGTTGTCGATGGCATCGACAATCCGCGTCGTGCTCGCGTTAAGCTCGGCGTTGGCTTGGGCCTGCTCTTGCTTAGCGGATGGTTGTGGCTGGGCGGCGGCTAGGCTTAGCCATCCGACAACCGCAATGAGGATGCACCGATTGCCTCTAGGCATTGGATCAAGAACACCGCTGTAAATTTACCCCGCGCCAGCTTGTTCCTGATGTTCGGCTCTGAGTCCACCACGCCGATTGCGGCCAGCTTTTCTACTAGACCCGCATAGGTGACGTTCTTCCTCTTCAGCTCCGACTTCAGCAGAGCCTTAATCTTGGCTTCCCAATCGGAATTATTCGCCATCTTTCTTGGCCTTCCCTGAAGAAGCGGCGATTACGAAAAGAACTACAGCTAGGATAAACTGCAAAGTTGGTAGCCACTCCTCTTCGCCATACGTGTCTTCAGCGCTCTTGAGCGCAAACAGGATCATAAGAAGACCTGCCACTGCTAGAAGACCGCGCTGGATAAGGTTCAGGTTCAGCCGCATTGCCACTCCATTCGTCGCAAATGCCCTCATATACGATACGTTTGCCCTTGCCAAGAGTACGTCATTGCCACTATATCCGATGCATAAGCACTGGAAACAATGACAATGCAACACTTTCTCCTATCCGCTAAAGCCCGCACCCTCAGCCTCAAGGCTGTCTTCAGCATGGGCGAAGACAAGGCTTACGAGACGTTCAAGACGCTGCGCTTCGCAGATACGGACGGCGAGGCCGTGTGTCCCAAGTGCGGCTGCGTCGAGACGTACAACATCACGTCGCGCCGCCGCTTCAAGTGCGTTGCTTGCGGTCACCAGTTCAGTGTCACCAGCGGGACGATCTTCGCCTCGCGCAAGCTGTCATTCACTGACTTGCTCGCCGCTATCGTGATCTTCGTGAACGGCGCGAAGGGCGTGTCTGCCCTTCAAGTCAGCCGTGACCTGGACGTGCAATATAAGACGGCGTTCGTTCTCTCGCACAAGCTGCGCGAGGCAATGGCGAATGCACAGGCGACTGTTGATCTAAACGGCATTGTCGAAATCGACGGCGGTTGGTTTGGTGGCCATGTTCGCCCTGAGAACCGCAAGGAAGATCGCAAGGACCGGCGTCTGAAAGAGAACAAGTCCGACAAGCGCCAGTGCGTTGTCATCATGCGTGAGCGCGGCGGTCGTTCACTGCCCTTCATTGTCGCCAACGAAGGCGATGCTTGCCCGATCGTTCGTGACCGCGTTGGAACGCTGGCGACGATCTATGCCGACGAAGGTACGGGTTGGGATGCACTACACGCCGGTTGGGATACGAAGCGCGTCAATCACTCGGTTGCGTTTATGGACGAAGGTGTCTGCACCAATCAGGCCGAAAGCTATTTCAGCCGCTTGCGCCGCGCCGAAGTCGGAACGCACCATCATATCGCGGGTCCATACTTGAACGCCTATGCGAACGAAATGGCATGGCGCGAGGATCATCGCCGCGTCTCGAATGGCGATCAAGCCGCGTTGGTTACGGGTGCTGCAATGGCGAGCCGCCAAAGCCGCACTTGGGCCGGTTACTGGCAGCGGGCGGCTGTCTAGAGGTCGTCTGGAAACTTGTCTTCCCGCCAAAGAGTCGTGAGGCTTTCGACAATAAGGTAGCGAGCTACCTCCGTTGGGTTGCCTCCGTGAATCCCCATCTTCGCTAGGTATTCCAGACGTGCGTATGCGCCCGCTGGAATCGTCGGCTCGACTTTGCGCCCCTGAGTCGCGTTGGGTGGTCGGGCCATGCAGTACGTGTAACCGCTAATTATCCCCAATCAAACCGCTTAATAGATGATAGTAAGCGGTTGACCGCGCTGTACGATTCTTCTAACACCAAAAAAGAGGGCGGCCCCACGAAGGAACCGCCCCTGAGTTTGGCAACAATCTTAAGTGCGGTGTGTTAGACCGCACGCCCAATTAAAAGCTGGGCCAACCCCGGAAGTGGGAGCGAACGTGCTCCCACTGTCCCTTACGGAAACGCTGGTAGGCGCGTACGTACACGCTTTTTCCCCACCAACTTTGAGCTGCCGTGGCCATTGCCCGGTCTCCCGATAACGTGGGGAGTTGGCCCCACACCCTCCGGCACCCCTTGTGCCGCGTCCCGTCAGCGGGGGCGGTAGGAGAGCCGAGAGAGCCGGGATGGCTTTGGTCGCTCGATTCGTGGTTACTTTATCAGTATGACCGAAACAAGGGGTGGTATCCCCGGTCACCCTTCGTTCTGTGGATAAATACCATATCTAGCGCGGGTTGCTTCTTAACCGCACTCTGTCACATTCCGCCCCGCCGAATCGCCCGCAGTGGGGGGCGGATCAAGTGTCAGTTGTACGAAAGATCGCGGTGAGGGATCACCACGGCGACCAATTCACCGTGTACGAGTTTGAAGATCGGCGTTTTCTGCGCAAGGTTCGAAAGTGGAAACTCGACAGCGGCGAAACTGTGCTTTTCGACGGGGCCGTGTTTCAGACGGCCTGTGGCAACCAGCTAATCCCTGCCAGCGAGTGACCATAGCAGCGGCGCGGCCTTGTGCGTCTTACGGCTAACGACCTTCCCTGCCTTACGGAGCTTCGCCAGCGCGTAGCCTGTGCGCCTTCGGATCAACGTGGCGTGAATCCTGTCGCTCGCGTCTATCCCGCGCTTCGCCATGATCCTGTCGGCAACGTCGAAGGTGTTTAGCGGCTCGTTGGCCTTGCGCAGTTCGTCGAGAATGAAGCGCTGTATCTCACCGCGAAAGCCAGTGAAGGGTGCGGCAACGCTACCCTCTGGCAGTTCGTCCAGTTCGATGTCTGGACGGAATACTCGGATAGCTGCGTCGATGTTGGCAAGACTTGCCAAAAGCGCCCCGAGCTGGGCCTGTTGAAGCTCTACCTTGCCAGCTAGCTCGCCGCGTTTCCGAATGAGGCCCTGTACGGTAAGCTCGTATCCCATACGGTGACATAGCAATCGCAGACGATTATGTCTGTAACTGCCTTGGTGCATCTGCTACATAATACCGTACAGGTGATTGAGGCAATCGGCCTTGGTGGTCGGGCCGTCGACATGCACGGTGACGCTTTCGATGCGCGGGTCGGAGACGCTGGCGATGGCCGCAGCGGTCGCCGGGTCGTTTTCATAGTGCCCGACGAATATGCGATAATTGGGATAGTCGATCCGCTTCAGCGTGGCCCGGAGCATTGCGGCGATGACGCTGCTTTCGTCCCACGCGGGAACGAAGATCACGAACAGGCGCGGCTTTTTGGAGGGAGGCAGGGTGCTCGCGAAGGCTCGCGGAAACCGATTATAGACCGTGAGTGCGCGCCACGCCTTGCGACCGAAATAGATGATATCGACGAGCAAATCGTTGAGGCCGAACAACAGGAAGCCGACACCCGCAAACAAAGCGAGTTCGGCCGCGAAGCGGCTCATCAGTTGTGCGGAATGCATTGGATGCCCTAGTCCGGGCGTCGGCGAAGATTGCTCGTGACCTGCTTACGGTTGATGGTTCCCTCCCCAGGGCGAATCAAACCGAGCGTCATCAAGATTGCACAACGGAGGCTAAGTCTCAAGTTTGGCGGGAAAGTTCTTCAAATCGGATCGATCCGCGAGGCCTATGTTGTTCGCTTTGCTGTGCGTGATGGGCGGGCCTGCGCATGGCGCGGCACCGGTTCGGCTGTTCGCCGGCGGAAGCTGGGCTGCACTCGATCGGGGTAGCATTTGCGATGCAGGGAGCAGGAGCGAGCGGATCGCCGTCAAAGGCAATGCTCAGGCGGTCGCTGGCTTTGTCTTCAGCGCCGATAGCAGGCGCTGGGGCGAGTTCTACGCACGGTTGAGCCGTCCAACGCGGCCCGGCTCGAGCGCGATGCTGAGTGTTGGCGGTCGGCCGTTCCTGCTGGTCGCGCGCGGAGCTTGGGCATGGAGCCGTGGGGTGGCTCAGCAACAGGCGATCATGGATGCGGTGCGATCGAACGGGCGCATGGCCCTCGAAGCCCGTGATCTGGACGGCCGTCGTTTCCGCGATCCTTACCGGCTCGACGGCGCTCCCACGGCAATCGATTCCGCCGCGGCCCGGTGCGCTGGAAAAATGCGCTGATCTTCGCTAGATAGAAGGTCTGCCATGAGTGCCGATACCGCTTTGATGCCGATTGCCGGCGCAATCGACCCCGTGCCCGTGTCGCGCGCGCCGATTCTACGCGACGACGGCAGGGTTGAGCTTGTCGGACTGTCCAAAGAGCAAATTCGTCTGGCGCTGGAAAGCGGAGGGCTCGAGCCGAAGCAGGCCAAGCTTCGCGCCAAGCAAATCTGGCACTGGATCTACAATCGCGGAGTCAGCCAGTTCGCCGCGATGAGCGACATCGCCAAGGGCCAGCAGCCGTGGCTGGCCGAGCGCTTCGCAATTTCCCGCCCTCACGTGGAAGAAGCGCAAGTATCATCGGACGGCACCCGCAAATGGCTGCTCAAGACCCGCGATGGTCACGAATATGAGATGGTGTTCATCCCGGATGCGGACCGTGGGACTTTGTGCGTATCGAGCCAGATCGGGTGCACGCTGAATTGTCGATTCTGTCACACCGGCACGATGCAACTGGTGCGCAACCTGGAGCCGGCGGAAATCGTCGGCCAAGTCATGCTTGCGCGCGATTCGCTTGGCGAATGGCCCCAAGCCGGCGAAGATTCGGCAAATAACTATCAAGCGGAAGGGCGGATGCTGACCAACATCGTGATGATGGGCATGGGCGAGCCTTTGTATAATTTCGACAATGTGCGCGACGCGCTCAAGATCGTGATGGATGGCGATGGGCTGGGGCTGAGCAGGCGCCGCATTACCCTGTCGACATCGGGCGTGGTGCCGATGATGGCGCGAGCGGGCGCGGAGATCGGCGTGAACCTGGCGGTGTCGTTGCATGCCGTGACCAAGGAAGTCCGCGACGAAATCGTGCCGTTGAACCGCAAATACGGGATTGAGGAGCTGCTTCAGGCCTGCGCGGATTATCCCGGTGCAAACAATGCGCGGCGGATCACGTTCGAATATGTGATGCTGAAGGACAAGAACGACAGCGACGCCGACGCCCGCGAGTTGGTGCGGTTGATCCGGCACTATCGCCTGCCCGCGAAGGTCAATCTCATTCCGTTCAATCCGTGGCCGGGGGCAACCTATGAGTGCTCGAGCCCGGAACGGATTCGGTCGTTCAGCAACATCGTCTTCGCGGCCGGGATATCGGCCCCGGTGCGCACCCCACGCGGACGCGACATTGACGCGGCCTGCGGGCAGCTGAAAACCTCGGCGCTGA
This sequence comes from Sphingomicrobium sp., assembly GCA_039925325.1. GTDB lineage: Bacteria > Pseudomonadota > Alphaproteobacteria > Sphingomonadales > Sphingomonadaceae > Sphingomicrobium. Next base: position 9,236 of record JBDSZD010000251.1, on the reverse strand, counting down.
AAAAGCGCCGCGCCGATGCCGACCGGGAGGCCGCTGCGGCGAGTGCCTAGAGACCCCGGCGTTGCGGGCCGGCGCGGCGCATGGCATTCGAATGATCGAACATGAGGGACTCGCATGTCGCTGATCGGGCGTTTCATCGACCAAATCCTGCCAGTTGGCAGCATTACCCTAATCGAGCCGGGCGGACGCCGCGCTACCTATGGGCCAGGCGGTGGAAAGCATGCGACCGTCCGACTGCATGATCGCCGCGTGGCGATGGAGATCTTCCGCAACCCGCGACTGCGCTTTGCCGAACTGTACATGGACGGCCGAATCACCCTCGAAGACGGATCGATGCTCGACCTGCTCGAACTGGTTGTTGGGGCGCGACCGTGGGAACGGGGAGCGGGGCGGAAAGCGCTGGGCAAGGGCAAAGCGGCGTGGCTCAAGCGCTTCTTTCGCCGCAACAAACTCCGCAAGGCGCGGACCAACGTTGCCCATCATTACGATATCGGCAATCAATTGTACGCGCTCTTCCTTGGGCAGGACTGGCAGTATAGCTGCGCTTATTACATCGACCCCGCCAATTCGCTGGATCAGGCGCAAGAGGACAAAAAGGCGCATATCGCGGCCAAGCTCGACCTGAAACCAGGGCAGCGCGTGCTCGATATTGGCTGCGGCTGGGGCGGCACGGCGATCTATCTGCACAGGATCGCGGGCGTCGATGTGCTCGGCGTCACGCTTTCGGAAGAACAGATCAAAATCGCGCGCCAGCGGGCGGCGGACGCGGGCGTGTCCGACCATGTGAAGTTCGAATTGATCGATTATCGCCTGGTCGAAGGCGAGTTCGACCGAATCGTCTCCGTCGGCATGTTCGAACATGTCGGCGCGGCCCATTATGAGGAATTCTTCGGCAAATGCCGCGAGCTGTTGAAGCCGGACGGCGCGATGCTGCTGCACACGATCGGCAAGCTCGGCGGGGCGGGCTCCCCCGACCCGTTCACCGACAAATGGATTTTCCCCGGTTACCACCTCCCCAGCCTCGCGCAGATGTGTTCGGCGTCGGAGAAGGTCAAACTGATCGTCAGCGACGTCGAAACCCTGCGGCTTCACTACGCCTATACGCTGCGCGAATGGCTCAAGCGCTGTCACGACAATCGCGCGAAGATCGAGGCGCTGTACGACGCGCGCTTCTTCCGCATGTGGGAATTCTATCTGGCGGGGGGCGTCGTCGGGTTCGAGAGTGGCGCGATGTGCAATTATCAGGTGCAATATGTACGCGACCGGCGCGCGCTTCCGATCACGCGCGATTATATGGCGCAAGCGGAGGCGCGCTACCGCAAGGTCAAGCGCTAAAGCTCGCCCAGTACCAGTCGTCGCCGGACCGGCGGACGCGGACTTCGGACTCGAACAGATCGGCAAGGGCGTCGTCGGTCAGCAGGTCTTCCTTGGGACCGGCCGCCACGATCCGGCCTCCCTGGAGCATGATCAGCTGCGACACTTCGGGAAGCACTTCCTCGATGTGGTGCGTCACCATGATCAGGGTGGTGCCGTCGCGGGCCAGCTTACGCAGGTCTTCGAGGAAGCGTCGGCGGGTGCCGGGATCGAGGCCCTGGCAGGGCTCGTCCAGCATCAGCGCCTTGGGACGGTGGACGAGCGCGCGGGCGATCAGGACGCGGCGGGCTTCACCGCTCGACAGGCTGGCCATGTCGCGCCCGATCAGGTCGGCGGCCCCCACCGACTCCAGAGCCTCCTCCGTGCGGCGGCGCATCTCCGCGTCCGGCTGCTTGTCCCACAGCCCGCGCGCCCCGAAGAAAGATGCAGCGACGGCGGAGAAGACCTTTAGTCGGCCGCCGTCTTCGCCGGTGAGGTCGAGGTGGGCGCTTGGCGACACAATGCCGATCAGCTTGCGGATGTCGGCGATGCGGTAGCATTCCTCGCCAAGCACCGCGACCCGCCCGCCATGGAGTGGGAACAGCTGGCGCGAGAGCATCGCGATCAGCGTCGACTTGCCCGATCCGTTGGGCCCCAGGATGGCCGTATGCTGGCCCTGCGCGATGCGTAGCGACAGGCCGTCGAGCACCAGGCGTTCGCCGCGCATGACGCTGGCGTTGCTTATGTCGAGAAGTGCGGGTTCCACGCCGCGCCCCTGCCCACGAGCGGAGGCGCGCGCAAGACCGGGTCTATTTCGCGTGCAGCTCCGCGAGCAAAGCCGGTGCCGGATAGATCGATTTCAGCGCTTGCTCGACCGCTGCGGTCGATACGGCGATCGAGCGCGCCATCGTGATATCGTAGGCGTAATCGTTGCGCAGCCCGTGGATGTTGCGGTCGAAATTGGCGCCGATGACTGCCCCGCTGCGGTCGATCACGGGCGATCCGGAATTGCCGCCGATCGTGTCGGCGGCATAGACGAAGTCGAGCACGCCATTTTCGTCGATCCGGCTGCGGCGCGCGAGGAACGCCGGCGCAAGTGCGAACGGCTTTGCGCCGGTCGCTCGATTGAAGGCGCCGGCGAATGTCGTGCGGTGCGGGACTTGCGCGCCATTCTCCATCCAGCCGCCGACTTTGCCATAGGTGATGCGCAGGCTGAAGGTCGCATCCGGATAGACGCTGGCGCCGTAAGCCGCGAAGCGCGCGTCGGCGAGCTTGGCTCGTGCGGCGGTGATCGGACCATCGACGCGCTCGTCGTAAATCTTCTGAAGGCGGCGGTCGTTGGCATCGACGGCGCGGGCGTAGACGATCATCGGATCGGTCGAGGCCGCAATCGCCGGCGCGCCGCCGTCCCACAACGCTTTGCGCACGGCGGCATCGCCAAGGCTGGTCCCGGAAACGAGCCGTTCCGCAATCCCTTCGGGCGACTCGCGCCCGAGCAGCAGCCGGGTTTGCGGGTGATCCGCGCCGAGATATTCGCGGGCCTTGGACAAAGACCATTCCATCTGCAGTTTTTCGAGCCAGGGATAGATGGGCCGCGCGTCGAGCAAGGTCTTTTCGAACAAAGGCAGCGCGCTGTCGCTGTAGCCGGGCAGCCGCTCGGCATTCGGCTTGCCGCGTTCCTCCGCGCTGCGGACGAGCTTCAGGGCGTAGGCGAACAGCTCCCCCTGCGGCTGGGAAAAGCGATATTGCGCATCGATCTCGCGCAGCGCGTCGACGGCACCGTCGATGCTGCCCCACGGGTCGCCGATTGCGGCATTACCGGCGCTCTTCGCGCGAAGGTCCGCTTCGTTGCGGGCGAGCATAAAGTTGAATTGCGGGCCGCCGAGCGCCTTGGTCCGCCCGATGGTGCGCTTGAGATTATTCTCGACGGTGAACAGCGTCGTCTCCGCTTCGCGGGCGTGATCGGGGCTTTGCTTCATCGCTGCGATCAGCCGTCCACGAAGCTCGCTTTGCGTGGCGAGGGTGATCGGCAGATTCACTTCCCGCTGATAGGCGAACTGGCTGAGCGTCAGCAGGCGCTGGGTCGAACCCGGGTTGCCAACCACGAAGATGGTCTCGCCGACGACCGGCTCGCGCGCGGCCCAGGTCAAATGCTTCGGCGTCGCAACCGGGCGTCCGTTCTCGTAAGCGCGTAGGAACGATGCATCGAGCGCGTAGCGCGGGAAATTGTAATTGTCGGAATCCCCGCCGAACGTCTGGGCGGCGGCTTCGGGCGCCCAGGCGATGCGGACGTCGGAATATTTGCGATAGGTGTAAAGCTTATATTGTCCGCCGCCGTAGAGCGTGACGACCTGGCAGCGGGTGGTGGCGAGATCGGTGCAGCCTTGCTTTTCGATCTGTGCGATTGCGCCGGTGCGCGCCTTGACCAGCGCCTCCCCGGTGAGCGTGCCGAGAGCGGCCTTCACTTGCGGCGTTACGTCGGTAATCGCAGTGACGATCTCCGCTTGCTGGCCGGGGCACTTGCGCTCCTGATCGCGCGCTGCCGCGACATAGCCTTTGGCGAGCAAATCTTTGCTGCTCGACGACAGATCCTCGAGGCAGTCCGCCACGCAATGATGGTTGGTGAACATCAGTCCGGCATCGCTGACGAAGCTTGCGGAACAGCCGCCGGTCAGGCGGACCGAGGCGGCGCGGACGCGGTCGAGCCATGCCTGGTCGGGGGCCCAGCCATAGGCGGCCTTGAACTTGGCCGTGGGGAAGGCGTCAAAGGTCCACATTCCTTCGTCGGCCCGCGCCGCGCTCAACGGGAGCGCAGCGACGGTGACGAGCATTGCAAGACGGCGCATCAGCGACCCATCAATTCAGCCACCAACGCCGGCGCGGGGTAGATTTTCTCGAGCGCTTCCTCGATCGCCGCGGTGGAGACCGCGACGGTGCGGTTAAGTGTCCCGTCATAGCCGTAATTGCCGCCGAGGCTGTGGATGTTGCCGTCAAACGCCGCGCCAATCACCGCGCCTGCCTTGTCGATCACTGGTGACCCCGAATTGCCGCCGATGATGTCGTTGGTGGTGACGAAGTCATAGGTCGCGCTGCGGTCGATCCGCTTGGCATTGGCGAAGAACTTGACCGGCAGGTCGAACGGGTCGGCGCCGGTGGCGCGGTCGAACGTGCCGCCCATCAGGGTGCGTGTGGGAACTTGCCGGCCGCGCTCGGTCCAGCCCTGCACCTTGCCGTAGCTGATGCGCAGGGTGAAGGTAGCGTCGGGGTAAGCCGTGTCGCCATAGGTCGCGAAACGCGCATCGGCGAGCTTCGCGCGCGCCGCCGTGAGCGGGCCTTCGTAGCGCTCGTCGATCTGCGCCTGGAGCTCGCGGTCGCGAACGTCGAGCCGTCGCGCGAGCACGATCATCGGGTCGGTCGAGGCGTTGATCGCGGCGAGCCCGCCGTTCCACAATTGCTTGCGAACAGCAGGGTCGGCCAGCCGGCTTCCCTTGACCAGCCGCGCCGCAAGCGCCTCGGGCGATTCCTTGCCCAGCAGCAGGCGCGTGTCGGGATCGTCGACGCCGAGATATTCGCGCGACTTGGACAGGCTCCATTCGAGCTTGAGCTGTTCGAGCCACGGGGTCACCGGATGCGAGTCGAGCAATTCCTTTTCGAGCAAGGGCAAGGCGCTGTCGCTGTAGCCGGGGAGCCGCTCGCCATTGGGCTTGGCGCGCTCCGCCGCCGCGCGCACGAGCGCCGCGGCATAGCCATAGAGGTCGCTCTGCGGTTCGATGAAACGGTAGGGAAGGTACAGCTCGCGATAGGCCGTCATCGCGCCGGCGACATCGCTCCACGGATCGCCGATCGCGGGGTTGTTCGCGCTTTTCGCCTTGAGGTCAGCCTCGGCGGCGGCGATCTTGCCCATGAAGGCGGGATCGTTGAGCGCCTTGACCCGGCCGATATAGACCTTGAGGCTGTTCTCGATCCCGTCGAGTTCCTCCTTGCCTTCGCGGTAACGCGCCGGGCTTTGCGCCATGGCGTTGATCAGGCGCCCGCGAAGCTCGGAGTAAAGCGTGGCGTTGATCGGCGCCGACACTTCGCGCCCGAACGCGATCTGGTCCTGGGTGAAGAGCCGCTGGGTCGATCCGGGGTTCCCGACGACGAACGTAGCCTCGCCATCGACCGGCGCGCGCGCGGCCCATGTCAGATGCTGCGGGGTCGCGACCGGCTTGCCGTTCTCGTAAGCGCGCAGGAAGCTTGCATCGAGCGAGTAGCGCGGGAAGTTGAAATTGTCGGGGTCGCCGCCGAATTGCGCGGCCTGCGCCTCGGGTGCCCAGACGATGCGGACATCGCTATATTTGCGATAGGTGTAGAGCTTGTACTGGCCGCCGCCGTAGAGGCTGACGACCTGGCATCGGGTCTTGGCGGTGTCGGTGCAGCCCGCCGCCTCGATCCGCGCGATGGCGGCAGTGCGCGCCTTGACCGCGGCCGATCCGGTAGCGGTGCCGATCGCGGCCTTCACGTCGCCGGTGACGTCGGTGATCGCGGTGACCACCTCGGCTTGCTGGCCGGGGCAGAGTTTTTCCTCCGCCCGCGTCGTGACGATGCCATTCTTGTGCAGGTCGCGCGCGGAGGTCGACAAATCCTGGAGGCAGGGGGCGACGCAGTGATGGTTGGTGAGGATCAGCCCCTCGCCCGACACGAAGCTTGCCGAACAGCCGCCGGTCAGCCGCACCGCCGCGCCGCGCACCTTGTCGAGCCACGCCTGGTCGGGTGCCCAGCCATAAGTGGCGCGCATCTTGGCGGTCGGGAAAGCGTCGAAAGTCCACATGCCTTCGTCGGCGGACGCAGCGGTGAAGGGAAGCGCGGCACCGCCGAGCAGCAATGCGGCCGTCAGGAAAATACGCAAGGAATGGCTCCTGTCTAAGCGGAATGGAATGATAAGCTGCTGCAACCAATTCCGGCGCTGCGCAACCGTTCCACGAGATCAGGCAGGTTTGAACGCCAGCGCAACTCCGTTCATGCAATAGCGATAGCCGGTTGGTCTCGGCCCGTCCCGGAACAGATGGCCGAGATGGCCGCCGCAGCGGGCGCACAGTACTTCGTTCCGCTCCATGTTGAGGCTGCGGTCGACGTGGGTCACGACCGCTCCCTTGCGGGCCCGCCAGAAACTTGGCCAGCCGGTGCCGCTTTCGAATTTGGTGGGTGAGTCGAACAGCGGATTGTCGCAGCCGGCGCACGCGAAAATGCCTTTGCGATGCTCCGTCAGCAGCGGACTCGTGTACCGATTTTCGGTCGCGCCCTTGCGCAGCACGCGATAAGCGGGGGGGTTCAGGATCCGCCGCCACTCGGCGTCCGTGCGCACCAGCGGAAATTTCGGCAGCGACCGCCCAAAAGCACTTCCGGCGCTCAGCGTGGTCAATCCGACGAAGGTTCCCGCGGCAGCTCGAAGAACGTGCCGGCGATTGCAAAACTTGGTCATTTCATGATCTCCGCCAGAAGTTACGGCTAAGCCGTACAAGCGGACGCAATCGCTCAAGTCGTCTGAAGCGTTCCTGAAGCAATTACCGGCCCGGTCGGGAGGCCGGTCGGGGAGCCGCCGCGCGGTTCGACCGACACGGCGATTGTTGCGCCGTTCGAGAGGAATGCGGCCACTTCCGGTGTCAGCTCAATGCGCGCTTGGGCGCGATCGGGCATGGTGCCGAGCGAACGCGGCGTTCCGTCGGCCGGGATCACCCACAATTCATGCGAATGCGTTGCGTCCGACGCCAGGCCGGCCGCGCCGATGACCATCAGCTTGCGCTCCGGATCCCAACTCGCGACCAGTTTGAGCGCCTTCTGGTCATCGGCGAGGCTCGCCACCAGCGGCGCAGGCGTCGGCCCGGCCGGGGGCTGCTCCAGGATAACAGGCGGGCGCGTGACGAGGACGAGCGCAAGCGCCGCAGCGATCGCGCCGAGGCCGGTTGCAAAAGCGCGCCATCGATTCAATCGGGACTGCAGCGAGGCGACATTGTCGTTCGCCGCGACGGGCCCGGCAATGGCGGATTGGACGCGCCCCCACAAAGACGCGGGCGGTTCGATCGGGTCGATTTCATCGTACAGAGGCGCGAAGCGCCCGCGCCATGCGGCGACCTGCTGCTGGAGTGCCGCGTCGGTGGTCAGGGCTGCTTGCGCGTTTTGAGCATCGACGAGCCCAAGCGCCAGTTCAGCGGCGAGCGCATCGCCTTCTTCCGGATTGCCGGGGGGCGGGGTCATTGCTCGAGACACCCGCGCAGCCGCAGAAGTCCACGCCGAATGACGCTTTTCATGGTGCTCAGCGGCAGGGATTCGCGCTCGGCGAGCTGGCTGTAAGACTGACCATCGAAGAAGGCAGCGCGGATCATTGTTCTTGCACGCTCCTCCAGCTCTTCGAGGCAGCCCGTCAGGCGACCGCGCTCTTGATCCTTTTCCAATACCTCAAACGCCGAGGCGCTGTCGTCGGCGACGTTAGCGGCGGCGTCCACCCCATCGGTCACGATACTGCGCTGGCGAAGGCGGTCGATACATTTGTTGCGCGCGACGACGCACAACCAGGTGATCGGGCTGGCACGGCTCGAATCGAACCGCGCAGCATTGCGCCACACCGTGACATAAACTTCCTGCAGCGCGTCTTGGGCTTCCGTTTCGTTGCCAAGGACCCGCATGCAGACGCCGTACAGCTTGGCCGAAGTGCGGGTATAGACGGCCGCCAATGCCGAACGTTCGCCCGTGCCAGTGCGCCGGATCAAATCGGCGAGTTCTGCACGGCCCCGGTCGGGCGTTGGCGTGGCGGTCGGAGCATCCATCCAGTCCAGCATGCCCGATGCGAGGCCGCGTGGGAAGAGAGTGCCGGCGGAAGACGCCATGGACGTAAGACTATATTCCATGGCCTTTCTTCCGCCGACGGACGTCCGCAAAAGGGGCGCGCGGACGCCACGGGAGTTACGGCATCATCACCGTGTCGATCACGTGGATGACGCCGTTCGACTGCATGACGTTGGCAATTGTGATGCGACCCCGGTTGCCCTTGGCATCCAATACCGACCAGCCGGCTCCACGCTTCGTGAACCTCAGATTGTGACCCTGAACCGTCTTGAGCGTGGCGACGCCCTTATGACGGGCGGCCATTGCCGCGATCTGGCCGGCAGTGATGCGGCCAGGGACGACGTGGTAGGTCAGAATGCTTGTCAGCGTGGCCTTGTTCTCGGGCTTCACGAGCGTCGCCACGGTGCCTGCCGGGAGCTTGGCGAAGGCGGCGTTGGTTGGTGCGAATACCGTGAAGGGGCCTGTTCCGGACAAGGTTCCGACCAGTCCCGCAGCCTTGACGGCGGTGACCAAGGTCGTGTGATCCTTCGAATTAACGGCATTCTGGACGATGTTTTTGGTGGGGTACATTGCCGCGCCGCCGACCATTGGATTGCGGGCCGAAGCGGCAGAGCCGAGCGCAAGGGCTACGCCGGCGACGCCGACGAAAACGGTGCGGGACATCGAAACGAACATTTCAAAACTTCCTTCTGGGTTGCGCAGCTTCGTTGCCGCTACGACCCATCTACGGAAGCGGGGGATGATCGGATGCAGAATAGCGAGGAATTTAAGGTGGAACGCTTCCGGCGATAATTGGGTTTTCCAGTCTGTCGATTAGCTTCGACCGCAGGTAGCAATTCGCCGCCGCACAAGGAGTACGCCATGGCTGCACGTCCCGAACCCATCCCCGACGGCAATCCGGTTTCCACGGGGTCGGACGAGCTCGATTATATCCTCGGCGGAGGATTTGCGTCCAATCGCGTCCATCTGCTCGAGGGCGCGCCTGGCTCGGGGAAGACGACCCTGGCCCTGCAATTCTTGCTGGAAGGAGCAAGCAACGGCGAAAATTGCCTCTACATCAC
>JBDSZD010000250.1:0-1851 GCA_039925325.1 Sphingomicrobium sp. | reverse complement strand
TGACCGGCTGCGTTGGTTTCGATCCTTATGGCGGTTTTGGCGGCGTATCCGTCGGCTATGGCAATGGCTACGGCTACGGCGATCAGTATGGCTACGGCGATCCGTACGGCTACGGATACGGATCGGGCTATGGCAGCCCCTATGGTTCGTACGGCTATGGCGCGCCATATTACGGTTGGTACGACGATTATTATTATCCGGGCACCGGCTATTACGTCTACAACCGCACCGGCAGCCGCTACCGCTGGAACGACACGCAGCGCCGTTACTGGGAGAGCCATCGCGACCGCCGGGGCCGCGATAATTGGAGCAGCTACCGCAACGGCGGCTCCGATGGCAGCTATGGGCGCGAGACTCGCCCGGGCAATGGCGTCGTGCGCGTCGATCGGCGCCAGGCGATGGAAAACGCCGCGCGGGTGGAAAATGGCGTGCGCATGGAAAATGGTGCCCGGATTCAGAATTACGAGCAATATCGTCAGCGCACGAGCCAGGAAAACCGTGGTATTACGGTCGAACGCCAGCAGGAGCGTAGCGAAGCGCGCCAGCAACGCAACGAAGCGCAGCAGCAACGCAGCGAAGCGCGCCAGCAGCGGTCGGAAGCTCAGCAGACCAGCCGGGCAGACCGTGGCGTGACGCGGGTCTCGCGCACTCGCGACAGCGACAGCGACGCCGATTAAGGCGCGACTGACGCTGGTAATAGACAGGGGCCGGGGCAGCGATGCTCCGGCCTTTGCTTTTTCGCGCCTTCGACCATTCGGAAACGGGGCATTGCAAATTGCTGACGATCCGTCAGTCTGCTCATTATGCAACCCACTCGTTTGAGCTTCGCTTTCTGTTTCCTCGGCGCTTTCTCCTGTGCGTCGGCGGGGGCGGCACCGCCCGTTGCGGGATGGAGTCCGGCAACGAAGTGGAATGTCGACTATCAGCCGAACAAGTGCGTTGCCGCGCGCAACTACGCGAACGGGAAGGCCGAGGCAGCGATCGGGTTCGAAGCCAGGCCGATGAAAAAGGAGCTGACGACGATCGTGCAAGTTGCCGGAATCACCCGCGATATCACCTATGGTATCAAGGGCAAGGCGCGGTTCGCGGGTCGTGAGGAAGCGCTCCAGCATGTGATTGCCGCTCCGAGCAAGCGCTTCGGTCGCACCCTCTACAGCTTTGTCATCCATCGCGAGGCGGTCGAAGCTCTCGGCCCATCTGGGCAGTTTGGATTCGAGGTTCGGGGCGTCCAGTTGCTCCTGCCCCTCACCGACATGCCGACAGTCATGAATGCGATGGATGAGTGCGTCGCCGACCTGGTGGAGAGCTGGGGCATGAGCCGCGAGGCTCAAGCGCGCATGGCAAGTCCGCCCGCGCCGGCCAAAGGGCGAACGATGTTCGACGCGGACGACTACCCGGACTCGGCGCTAACCTTCGGGAAAATCGGTGAGGTTCAGGCCCTCGTGCAAGTGCGTGCGGACGGCTCTGTCGGCGAGTGCCGGATTGCGAACAGCAGCGGGCACGACGACATCGATATGGCCACTTGCCACTCGATCAGGAAGCGCGCCAGGTTTGACCCGGCGCGTGACCATGGCGGCAAGCCGATGGACGCGCCGTTTCTGTTGCCGGTCAACTGGAACATCAGTGGGTGAGGACCGCGCGGCGCTTCACGGATCGGGCTTGAGCGACTAGGGACGCGGGCATTCCTCATACCGGAGCCGCGCGCATATGATTGTCCAGCCTGCCGACACGATCCTCATCGTCGATTTCGGCAGCCAGGTGACTCAGCTGATCGCGCGGCGGGTGCGCGAGGCTGGGGTTTACTGCGAAATCGCGCCGTTTAATACGGCGGAGGAAGCCTTCAAGCGGCTT
>JBDSZD010000249.1:0-3527 GCA_039925325.1 Sphingomicrobium sp. | reverse complement strand
TGCCCTATGACGTGGTGGTCGCGAAAGAATTCGCCGCCAATCCGCCAAGCGTCCGCACCTGCAATGTGCACGAGGTCGCAGAGGACGAGATGATCCTGGATGTCGGCCCGGCGGCGGTCGAGGCGCTCGCGGATGTGCTGAAAACCTGCCGGACCCTCGTTTGGAACGGCCCGCTGGGCGCTTTCGAGACTCCGCCATTCGACACGGCCACCGTGGCGCTCGCGCAAACTGCTGCGGCGCTAACCAAGGACGGCGGGCTGGTCTCGGTCGCGGGCGGCGGCGACACCGTCTCCGCGCTCAACCATGCCGGTGCCGCCAGCGATTTCACCTTCGTTTCAACTGCGGGCGGCGCGTTCCTCGAGTGGATGGAAGGACGAACCCTTCCGGGTGTTGCTGCTCTAGGGGCCTAGTTGACGGCTGCGACGTCCTCGGGCGGATCTTCTTTTAACAAGGGGATGAGAATCCGGTTTAGATCGTCAAGCTCGAAGGCTCCGGCTTGGGTATGGCGGACGATGCCTGCGCGATCGATCACATAGTTGGTTGGCACGGCCTCGACGTCGCTTAGCGCTCCGCCCTTGACCCTCTTCGCGGCGGGGATGGCCATAACATCGAACAGCGGCTTCAGCTTGCGAGCGGGAACGCTGTCCTCCGTCGTCACTGCGAACACGCGCAGCCCGTACTTCTTGGTCTGCCGGTAATAGCCGTCGAGGAGGGGAAGCTCCTTCCTGCACGGCACGCACCAGGTCGCCCAGAAATTCACCAACACGACGTCGCCGCGCATTTGGGATAGCTTGATCTTGCTCCCGTCCATCAGGGTCAGCTCGAAATCCGGTGAAGGCTGGCCAACCTTCAGTTTCGAACCGGCGGTTGCCGGCGTGGCAGCAAGGACTGAAGCGGCCGCAGCCGCCAACATTAAACGCGCAAACATGTGATACCCCCTTGGGCTATGCTGGCCAAGCACCCTCCGGGCGTCAAGACATTGTTACGGCGAGAGCCCCCCGCTAAGATGGGTCGATGTGCCGTAATCCGGGCGCAGCCACTTCACCTGATTGGAGCGAGAATGAATCGGTCGGAAATGATCGCGAGAATCGAACGGGGCCAAGGCTTTATCGCTGCGCTCGACCAGTCGGGCGGGTCCACGCCCAAGGCGCTGAATGGCTATGGAGTACAAGACGGCGCGTGGAGCGACGACGAGCAGATGTTCGCGCTGATCCACGACATGCGCTCGCGGATCATCACCTCGCCCTGTTTCGGCAGCGGGAAGGTGATCGGCGCGATCCTGTTCGAGCGGACGATGAACGGAATGGTCGACGGCAAGCCGGCGCCCGAGGCGCTGAGCGAACGCGGGATCGTTCCCTTTCTCAAGATCGACAAGGGTCTTGAGGCGGAAGAAGACGGCGTTCAGCGGATGAAGCCGATTCCCGATCTCGACTCGCTCCTCAAGCGCGCGAAAAGCTTGGGAGTCTTTGGCACCAAAGAGCGCTCGGTCATCAATCTTGCCAATCGCGACGGCATTGCCGCGATCGTCACGCAGCAATTCGATGTCGCGGCCGAAGTCTGCGACCATGGTCTGGTCCCGATGCTCGAGCCCGAGGTCAACATCAAAAGCCCGGAGCGAGAACAAGCCGACACTATCCTTCTTGAGGAATTGCTCGCGGCCCTCGATGACGACCGCGACGGCCCGCAGGTTATGCTCAAGCTGTCGATCCCCACCCAGGCGGGGCTGTTTGCGCCGCTGGTCGCCCATCCCCGGGTGCTCCGCGTGGTTGCGCTTTCCGGGGGCTTCAGCCGCTCGGAAGCCTGCGCCGAACTGGCGAAGAATCCGGGCGTGATCGCCAGCTTCTCTCGAGCGCTCCTTGCTGACCTTCGGCATCAGCAGAACGACGACCAGTTCGACCGCACGCTGGGCGAAGCTATCGACGAGATCCACGCGGCATCCATCACCTGATGGTCGAAGACGAATTCGACTACAGCATCTTCCCGCCGCCTGCGCGGACGCAGCCGTGCCAGCTGTATCTGATCTCACCGCAGGACGTTGGTGGCGCATTCCCCGACCGGCTGAAGGCAGCATTGTCGGCCGCGCATGTCGCAGCGTTCCAGCTGCGGGTGAAGGACGTGGACAGCCACGAACTTGCGCGGCTAGCCGAGCCGTTGCAGCGCATCTGTGCGGACCACGATACGGCCTTCATCGTCAACGACAGCATGAGCCTCGCCAAGCGGCTGGGCGCGGACGGGGTACATTTGGGGCAGAAGGATGGCGACATTCGGGAAGCGCGTGATCTGCTCGGCCCCACCGCGCAGATCGGCAAGACGTGCCACGACAGCCGCCACTTCGCGATGGAAGCCGGAGAGGCCGGGGCGGATTATGTCGCGTTCGGCGCTTTCTATGAAACCACCACCAAGCCTTCCAACTACCGTCCTGAGCCGGGCATCCTCAGTTGGTGGTCATCCCTGTTCGAGATCCCCTGCGTCGCAATCGGCGGAATCACGCCGGATAATGCACAGCCCCTGATCGACGCCGGCGCGGACTTCATCTCCGTGTGTCAGGCGGTGTGGGGAGAAGACGATTCCGGCGCGGCGGTGAAGCGCTTCCAGACGGTGATGGGTTTCTAGGAACGCGTTTGGTTATTTGCCCATGAACAGTGAAAGCGGCACGAACCGCGCCATCGCCCGATAACCGGCGATCGACGGATGAATGCCGTCGCCCTTGTCATATTGCACGAGCAGCCGGTCGGGCCGGGCGGGATCGTGCAGCAGCTTGTCGAAGTCGATCACCGCATCGAAGTGGCCGGGAGTGCGGATCCACGCGTTGACCTTCTGTCGGTCGATCTCGTTTTCCGCCGTCGGATGATAATATTCAGAGCTGCCGTAGGGGCTGATCGTCGCGCCTATGACCGTGAGCCCGCGTTCCCGGGCGCGTGCAATCATCTGACGGTAAGTGGCGATCATCCGGGCGACGTGGAGGTCATGTTCGGCTGAAGACACCGGCGCCTCACGAGTCAGCGTGCCGAGGTCGTTCACGCCCTCGAAGACGATAAGATAGCGAACGTTGTTGCGCGCAAGCACGTCGCGGTCGAAGCGGGCCGTCGCATTCGGGCCGAGGCCGTCGTTGAGCAGTCGGTTGCCGCCGATACCCAGGTTGAGAACCGACAGCCCGCGTGTGCGCGTGTGCGCCTGCAGCCGCTCCATCAGGAAGTCGGGCCAGCGCTGGTTGGTGTTGGGTGCGACTCCGTTCCCGTCGGTGATGGAGTCCCCCAGGATCGCGATTGCACCACGCCCGCCGCTCACGTCGATGCTGGTCAGATTGTACCAATGGTCCGTGGGTTTGGCACCCGGAAGGTCAAGGTCGGAAAGCCGGGCGCCCGCGGCGAGGTAAGAGGTGGCGCGGGAACCGACGTGACCGGATTGCTGTGGTGGATGCTTGAGTACATGCATCGAGACCGCGAGCGTGGTGAGCGCCGGCACACTCAGCGAGATGGGATCCGAGACATATTCCGCTCCGGCCGGAATCGTGACCTGCCGCGTTC
>JBDSZD010000248.1:0-6257 GCA_039925325.1 Sphingomicrobium sp. | reverse complement strand
AGCACGCGCATCACATTGTCGCCGGCTGCAACGGTCAGGATTCCGCGCGTGCGCAAATACGTGACGAACGCCCGGCTGTCGGTCTTCATCTTGATGCCGAGCATCAAGCCCATCCCGCGAACGCTTTCGAACAGATGATCGTGATTGGGAATCATCTGCTCGAGCGCGGAGCGCAGCCGCTCGCCCACCTGCCGGACGTTGGCGAGAAACGCATCATTCGCGACCACATCGAACACGGCCTGACCCGCCGCCATCGCCAAGGGATTGCCGCCATAGGTCGAGCCATGGGTGCCGACGACCATGCCGCTCGCCGCTTTCTCGGTCGCGAGGCAAGCCCCGAGCGGGAAACCGCCGCCGATCCCCTTGGCGGTCGCCATGATGTCTGGCGCAACACCATATTGCTCGTAGGCGTAGAGCGTGCCGGTGCGCGCCATGCCGCACTGCACTTCATCAAACGCCAGCATCAGATCCTGCTCGTCGCAGACCTTGCGTAGTCCGGTGATGAATTCCTGGCTGGCCGAACGGATCCCGCCCTCGCCTTGCACCGGTTCGAGCAAGAAGCCGGCGGTGCTGTCATCGACCGCACTCAGAGCTGCGTCCAAATTGTCGAATTCGACGACCTTGAATCCTTCCAGCAGCGGCGCAAACCCGTCGCGCAATTTGTCCTGATCGGTCGCGCTGATCGTAGCCATCGTGCGCCCGTGAAAAGCATTCTTGAAGGTGATCAGGACATGCTTGTGCGGATTGCCCTTGGCATGATGATAGCGCCGCGCCGTCTTGATTGCGCATTCGACCGCTTCGGCGCCGGAATTGGTGAAAAAGACGGTGTCCGCGAACGTATGGTCGATCAGCCGCTGCGCGAACGCCTCTCCCTGCGGGCTGCCGTACAGATTCGAAACGTGCATCAGGGTCGCCGCCTGATCTGCGATCGCCTTGGTCAGATGCGGATGGCCGTGGCCAAGCAGATTGACCGCAATCCCCGACGCGAAATCGAGGTATCGCTCGCCATTCTCCCCGAACAGATACACGCCTTCTCCGCGCACCGGCCGCACCGGCGAACGGGGGTAAACGGGCATAAGCGGGGTGATGGCCATCGATAGGATCCTCGTCTGATATTAGCGGCTCCCCAGCCGCCCCGGCGCCTATAGCGAGGCGCTCCGGAAAAGGAAAAGGCGCCCCGGATTGCTCCGAAGCGCCCTTCCCGACTTCAAAAAAGCTTAATCGTCGTCGTCGTCGTGGCCCCGTCGGCCGTCGTGGTCGCGTCCACGATCATCCTCGTATCGATCGTCCCGACCGTCACGATCCTGATCGTAGGAACCGCCGGATCCGTATCCATGATAGTCGCCGTTTCCGTAGCCGTTGCGGCCGTTGCGGCCATCGCGAACCTCGTAAACGATTCGCTGCTCCAGGCGAGCAATGCGCATCTCGATGTTATAGCGCTCGCGGGGATCTAGCCCGTACCGGCTTGCAGCGCGCAATCTGCTCTCGATTGCATGCGACTCACCGTGCAGGTTTCGATGTTCCCTGCGAGAAATTGCACCTCGCTGCGCAAGCCGGTCGAGGTCTCCCTGCAAGCGGTCAATCCGCGCCTGCAAGCGGCGGGCCTGCCCATAATTATTGTAGCCATAAGCATTGCCCTGCTGCTGCGGAAAATATTGCGCCGAGGCCGGAGCTGCGACTGCGAGAGCCGAAGCGGCGGCGGCGATGGTGATCAGTAGTTTACGCATCTTGGCTCTCCTTTTGAGCATTTGATGCGTGTCTTCTGCGCGCCGCCGCGTGTTACGACACTGAACGGACATGTTATCCTGCGTTCAACAAGGTAAACGCGTTAAGTCGCTGATCCTGTTCAACTCTTGATTTTCCACCCGCTTTTGAGCAGCGCGTAGCAGGCAGCCCACAGCCCAATGTTGAGCAACAGAAGCGCTAACCCGCCCGCTAGGAGCGGCGAATCGCTGATCCCCAGGAAGCCCGCGCGAAAGCCCGAGATCACATAAAAGAACGGATTGATGTGGCTGACGGCGCGGAAGGAGGGCGCGAGCTGCTCGACGGAATAAAAGGTCCCGGACAACAGCGACAAAGGTGTCACGACGAAATTCGTCACTGCCGCTGCATGGTCGAATTTTTCCGCCCAGATCGACGTCAGCACGCCCAGGAACGACAGTAACAGCGAACCCATCAAACCAAACCAAAGTATGAGCAGCGGATTGCGGATTGCGACCGACACGCCTGGCCACAGCAACATCACTAACCATACCGCCATTCCGACCAGGAGCGCTCTCGTGACCGACGCTCCAACCAGACCGGCGAGTAATTCGCCGGTCGACAGCGGCGGCATCAGGAAGTCGACGATCGTGCCCTGAATCTTCCCGACCAGCAGCGAAAAGCTGGCATTGGCGAAGGCAGCCTGAATCATCGCCATCGCGATCAGGCCCGGCGCCAGAAATTCGGCGAAGGGAATGCCCATGACCCGGCGGCCCGAACCGCCAAGGGCGATGGTGAAAATAGCTAGATACAGCAGGGTCGTGATCGCCGGTGCCCACACCGTCTGCATCTGGACCTTGAAGAACCGGCGCACCTCCTTGATATAGAGAGTCTGCAAGCCGCCCCAGTTCACACCGGTCAGCACTGGCTCGCCCGGTGCCCGGCGCACCCACGGTGCGGTTGGATCATTGGGGTGGTCGTTCACCGGTCAGTCGCCTATCGGCTGCCGTCGTTGCCTGCAAGCGCGGGTGGCGCGACATATTCGGAGTTGAATGTTCATGTCCTGGACCGACGAGCGCATCGAGCGATTGAAAAAAATGTGGTCGGATGGATCGACCGCGAGCCAGATTGCCGATGAACTGGGCGGAGTCAGCCGCAACGCGGTGATCGGCAAGGCCCATCGTCTTGGGCTCGACGCCCGCCCCTCCCCGGTCAAGGCCGGAGAGGAAAAGAAAAAGGAGGCGGGATCAGGCACCGCTGCCCAGTCGCAGCTCGCTGCCGCCCCGAAACCGAAGGCCGAAGCTCCGTCAAAGCCCGCGCCCACTGCCGAGCCGCGTGCGCGCGAAACGCAACCCGTTGCGCCCCAACTGATCCCCGCACGACCCGGCGCAGAAAATGTCCAGTATCGTTCGGTCGGCCCGGGCGGATTCATCCGACAGGGTCCCGGCGACACGCAAGCCCCGATCCCGCCGGCGCCGCCGCGCCGCCTCGTCCCGGCCAAGCCAAGCGCCGAAGTCGCCGACAAGACCAGCCTGCTCGAACTCAACGAACGCATTTGCAAATGGCCGATGGGTCACCCGGGCGAGCCCGACTTTCACTTCTGCGGCGCAGCGGCAAACCCGGGCTTTCCGTATTGCGTGCAGCATTGCGGCGTTGCCTATCAGGCGCAATTGCCGCGCCGCGACCGGCGTCCGCCCCCGCCCCTGCCGTTCGGCGGCCCTCGCGTCCGCTGACACGGCGCCCGTTGAACGTGCGACGGCTGCTTCGCTGGTGGCGCGCGCCGCTGTGGCTGCTGGCGCTGGCTACTGGCGCGAAGAGCTTCGCCGACAACCCCATTCTCGGCTCGGCCCGGCTTAACCGGGCGGGCCTTCACGTCGGGCGGCTCCGGCTTGCGCACAACCTCGCGTGGTTCCGTCGGCGCCGGCTCGCCAGGGCGGTTGACCCGCGATGGCGCGAACAATTTGACCGCGACGGCTTCGTTGCCATTCCCGATTTCCTGCCACCCGAACTGTTCGCCAGGCTGCAGGCGGATCTGCTGGAAAACCAGTTCGACTGCCGCGCTCATCAACAAGGCGACACCCTTACGCGACGCGTTCCCGTCGGCCCGGAGCTGCTACGCCGCTTTCCCGATCTCCAGCGCCTAATCGAAAGCCGTCGCTGGACCTCGTTGCTCGCATATGTCGCGAGTACGAGCAGCAAGCCGCTCTATTACATCCAGACCATCGCCGGATCGGTTGTCGAGGGGCCGCCAGATCCCCAGGTCGAGCTTCACGCCGACACATTTCACCCGTCGCTCAAGGCGTGGTTGTTCCTGACCGATGTCGCCGATGACGGTCGTCCATTGACCTATGTCGCTGGCTCGCACCTCCTGACGCCCGAACGCATCGCTTTCGAGCGGGCTAAAAGCTGCACGGTCAATCAGGGTGACGATCGGCTGTCGCAGCGCGGATCGTTCCGGGTAGCACCGGAAGAATTGCCGGCACTGGGCCTCCCCGCACCCACGAGGTTTGCCGTTCCCGCCAACACATTTGTCGCCGTCGACACGTTTGGCTTTCATGCGCGTGGCGATTCCGACCACCCTACCTTGCGTGTCGAGCTATGGGCCTATTGCCGCCGTTCGCCGTTCCTGCCCTGGACCGGGTTCGACATTCTCTCCCTGCCCGGGGTTGCCGTCCGTCGCGCCGAATGGCTGGCGAAGATCGTCGATCGCCTCGACCGCCGCGGATGGATGAAACAGCAGTGGGTTCCTGCCGGGCGGCGGCGACCGATCGATCCGTAACAGGACGCTCTGGATCAGCGTGGCGCGAGAATTTCGGTTTTAAGAGATTCAATCTCACGATTTCTAGCCCCGTCCGTCGGTTCATCGAAATGCGATGGTGGTCGCACGGCAGGCGCTTGCATGACCTCCCAGTCGCCTTACTGTGTCGGACAATCTGGGAGAATCGCATGGATCGACGTCTGTTTCTCGGCTCGGCGGCCGCCGTGACCTTGGCGGGTGCGGCGCGCGCGCAGGTCGCCGACCCGCGGCCTTACGGTTCGCCCGCTGTCACCCGCCCCTTTGGCCCGGAGGTCTACCGCGACCGCCGCCGCCGCCTGATGGACCGGATGAAGACCGGCATGGCGGTAGTCTACGGCGCGCGGACCATCGACGGCAGTTCAACGGTGGCGGGCGTGAACCGCCAGAATTCCGATTTCTTCTATCTTACCGGGATCCCCGACGAGGGCGGCGCTGCGCTGATCCTCGCGCCGGGCGAGCGGGACTATAAGGAAATCCTTTTCCTCGGTATTCGCGATCCGGAAATGGAGCGGTGGGAGGGCGAGCGGCTGTCGCTCGGCCAGGAACTGCGCAATCGCACCGGCTTCAACAAGGTCTATCGCGCGTCCTCGCTCGGGTCCGTTGCGACCACGATCGCCTCGCGCGCCGGCGAAATGCACTTTCTCGGGCCGCTGGCCGGTCCCGACTCGCCCGTGCCCCCATCGCTCGAACTGTACGGCAAGATCGCGCAGCGGGTGCCGGGCACCAAAATCACCAACAGCCACGGCTTCATTCGCGACCTGCGCATCGTCAAGGAAGCGCGCGAATTGGAGGCGATCCGCAGGTCGATCGCCGCCACCAACCGCGGCATGCTCGCCGCAATGCGTTCCGCCCGTCCAGGCATGCGCGAGTTCGAGCTCAAGAACATCATCGAGAATGAATTCCGCGCTGCCGGGGCGCGCGGCCTCGCCTTTCCGTCCATCGTCGGCACCGGCCGCAACAGCGCCATTCTCCACTACACCGGCGGCGACGGCGTCATCCGCGAAGGCGACATGATCCTGCTCGACATCGGGGCCGAGGTCGATTTCTACGCCGCCGACATCACCCGTACCTTCCCCGTCAGCGGCACCTTCAACCCCGAGCAGCGCCGCGTCTACGAAACGGTACTGGCTGCCCAGGATGCCGCCGCCGCCAAGCTCCGCGCCGGCGTAATCTATGAGGACCTCAACCAGGCTGCGACCGACGTAATCCGCCGTGCCGGCCATGGTGACGACTTCATCCACGGCCTCGGCCACTTCATCGGCCTCGAAGTCCACGACGTCGGCAACATGGCCGCCCCGCTCCCGGTTGGCGCGACGCTCACCATCGAGCCCGGCATCTACGTGCCCCAGCGCGGCTTCGGCGTCCGCATCGAGGACGACTATCTCGTCACGGCCACCGGCTACGAACATCTCAGCCGCGCTGTCCCCCGCACCGTCGCCGAAGTGGAGGCGGTGCTGGCCGCCCGCTAAGCGGGAAGCTGTGGATAAGTCGGCGCTCCTGCGCTTGGCACTGGCGAAAGCCGCGCCCTATACCTGAGCGCCCATGGCCGACCTTTTCGCTTCCCCGTCCGCATCTTCCACCCCCGATAGCTATGACGCTTCGTCGATCGAGGTGCTGGAGGGGCTGGAGCCGGTCCGCCGCCGCCCCGGCATGTATATCGGCGGCACCGACGCGCGCGCGCTCCACCATCTCGCCGCCGAAGTCATCGACAACAGCATGGATGAGGCGGTCGCCGGCCACGCGACCCGGATCGAGGTTA
>JBDSZD010000247.1:0-2615 GCA_039925325.1 Sphingomicrobium sp. | reverse complement strand
GACTTTGCGGTACTTCTTTGCCTTAGGCTCTCAAGCACGGACCCACCTTCAATCGCTGTTCAACTCCTTTCTAGGAGGAGCTCGTTTCCATCTGGTAAATGAGAGGCCCGATCCGGAGTTCCGCTCGCTATCTGCCAGAGCGGCTGAATCTTGGGAAGTGCGTCGCGTAAGCTGCACTTGAGCGTGAAGCGCCACCAGCAGGATTGGAGGAGCGAACCAGGTGCCGAAATAGACCAAGGCCGGGCTGAGGAAGCCAAGAGTGAGTGCAACGCGTTGCAGGAGCTGCGATCGATCCCAGCTATTGAACAGAAGAACTGCGCAGCCGAAGCAGACTATTGTCATGTCATAGTGCAGGCCATGGGGGGCGATCAGAAAGGTCGCCGTGGCGGCAGTAAAAACATTGAAGGCCCGGGATAGAAAATAGAGTCCCGCCCCGCCGAACAGAACCCAGCCTGCAATTCCATAGCCCACCACCGGAACCGGTGACTGTCGGTAGAATATGACGTTGCTGTTCAAAAACTTTGAGTGGACCAGCAATTGATCGAACCAGGATTTCCACACCTCGAGGCCAAAGAACATGGAAGTCATCCCGGCCACCGCTGCCATAATACATATTGAGCGGAGGGCTGTGCCGCTCTGAAAACCCTCCAGGCCAGCGAGCAGGCCGAGCTGCGGACGGATCGTCAGTGCGGCGAGTGCGGCGGCGGACCCGCTGAAGGCGAAAAGCCACAGCGCGCCGACGAGCATTCCCGATTGCCCGAAGCTGAAGCTGATCAGCGCCGCGGGGCTGAGAATGGCCACTAGCGGGAGTCCGTCCCGAAGCTGCGGCCGCGCTGCGATGATGAACAGTCCGAACCCGATTGCCTGATAGGTCCAGAAGGATATGCCGATCGGCAGCGCACCTAAAGGTACGAACAGGAGCAGCGCGTGCGGCGGGTAACTGAAATAAGGTTGCACAGTGCTCCCGCTCAGCCCCCGGAGGGCCGCCGCGAGCGAGGCGGAATCATAAGGGTCGGAACCGTCCAGCGCCATTCTGCCGGCCAGCCAATAGGTCGAATAGTCGCGCGCTTCATATGGCGTCCAATGGTGCGGCAGCGAGTAAGCCAGGGTTAGCGCAGCTCCAAACAGCGCAAGGATGATAACAGCCAATTTGGCCGGGAAAGCGCCGACGACCCGCGCTTCAGCACCTTCGGTCACCTAGGGCTGCCCGCGCAGCCTGGTCGAACATGGATGATTGCGAACTTGTCGCTGTAGATCCTGCGCCAATCGGGTGACTGGTCGAACAGTGCGATGATCGCCTTGTTGTCGGGCGGAAAGATCGCCCAGCAAAAGCGCCACTGTCGATCCGCCTTGGCGAAGGCCACGCGGTCGCCGCGCGAGATCGCGAGATATTGGAGGAAATGCGAGTCTCCATAGACATCGGTACGGCCGTCCATGAACACCTTGATCCCGCGCAGGATCAGCGGACCGCCAAAGCTATATTCGTTGAGTACCGGGGTGTTGCGGAACTCGGTCGGGATATGCGCGAAGGCCGTGGTCGCGTTGACGTCTGATTCCGCTGGTGCAACCGGCCACAGAAAGCGGGCGCATAAAGTAAGCGCGATTACGGCCGCGACGGCCCACCCGGCCAGCCGCCCGCGACTTGGCGAGCCGGTTAAATTCTTGAGCAGCTCTTCCTTGAACTCACGCTTTTCCATCCATGCCGTGGTCATCGGCGGGACTGCCACCATGGTGGCAATGATCATGAACAGCGTCTGGTGCCGGATGTGGGCGAGCGCGAGATGGAGCATTCCAAGCACGAGGATCAGGCGCACGGGATGGAGCCGCACGCCCCGCCACAGGCTGATGCCGATGAGGAGCATCAAGGCCACCTCGAACATCGGCATGGTGGTAAAGTCGGTCGGATTGAATTCCCGAATGATATGCACCGTCTTGCTGCTGAATACGGTCAGCGGGAGCAGCAGTCCGCTCACGCCGTGGGGGTTGAACAGCGCGGCAGCTGTTGTCGCTAGTCCGAAGACCGACCAACGGAGGAGGGTCTGCAGGCGCTCCTTTGACTCGACCAGCGCCTCCAGCGCGAAAACCCCGACCAGCCCGATGCCGAGTGCGAAGCTCGCGTGGAGGTTAACCCACAATACCATCATCGGCACGAGCCACCACGTGGGAAGCCTGTTCTCTTCGCGCGCGCGAAGAAGTTGGTCGGTCCACCATGCGAGGATCGGCCAGACGAACACCATCGGCCGGGCCAGAATGAACGGGTAGAGTACGAGCGCCGCGACCATCAACGCGGCGCAAAGCTCGACCGGCCGCGCCCAGCGCGCCAGCCGCCGGCCGACAATCAGGAATGTGAGCGAGAGAGACGCGGCCACCAGCACCGCAAGTCCGGTGTATCCGGTGACGGAGAAAGCTGCCGCCATCAGGATTTCCGATAGCCATTCGTGAGCGATCCACGGTTTGCCGAAGGCGGAAAAGGAGAACGGATCCACCATCGGGATTTGGCGATGCTCGATCATCCACTGGCCCGCCGCAATGTGCCAGCTGACGTCCCCGTCGCCGAATATCTTGGGATGAGTTCCGAACACAATCGGAACTCCAAGGACGAACAGTGCGAGCAC
>JBDSZD010000246.1:0-11653 GCA_039925325.1 Sphingomicrobium sp. | reverse complement strand
TTCCGGTTGAAAGGAGGTGGTTGGAGTCGAGCGACTTGATCAGCCGCGCTGTCGCATTGATCCACGCGATGTAGGCCGGCAGTTGGCGCTTGATCGCGGCTTCGCTTCCACCCGGGCGCGGCTCATTGGCGAGCTGCCACGACATGATCGCGGGATCGTCGGCATAGAGCCTGCCAGTTACAGTGTTGCGGCGCGTGACCACGGCCCGAACATAGTCATGGTACATGGCGACAGCGGGCGCATTCTGATAAAATTGCGATGAGAAATCCGCGAATTCCGGCCACGGATGCGCCGGGTCGTTCATGTTGATGAACTTGTCGCCGTTGGTCCAGAAATTGTATGTTGCCATGCCGCCCGACCATTCCCAGAAGTTGGTCAGGTAGATGACGGCCTTGATGTTGCGGCTGCCCATTTCGGCCAGCGCGTGGTCGAGGCCACGCAGCAGCGTCTCGTTGTAAGTCGTGCTGCGGTCGCGGAAGCCCGGGGTGATGCTGTTCTTCAGCGGCGACAGCTCGGCCGAGCCGAGGATTCGGATATTGTCGATGCCGAGCGACGCGAGCCGGTCAAGCTCGCGGTTCAGGCGCGCACGGTCGCCGATCGGGGCATCGGCCCCAAGGAATGCGGCGTACCACATGTTCGTGCCGACGATCCGGTAAGGGTCCGGCCCGATGCGGAAGCCGGTGCCTTCGCGACGGACGAAACCGAGCGGTGCGGGGCCGCCCGTCGGAACCATGCCGGGCGACGCGCAGGCGCCGAGCAGCGCGGTTCCTCCCGCAATCAGGGTGCGACGCGTGAACATGGCATTCTCTCCAGACACAGGCTCACCACCAGGTGGCGTAGAGCGCAATCAGGATCAGGATCACGCCGACGCCGGCGATGTTGAACACCGGCGGAGTCTTGAAGGTAACGCCCTCCATGGTGACCCGGTTCGGATCGGCGCGGCCGCGCATGGTGAGCGAGATGACAACCGCCAGCGCGAGACTGATCAGGAACACCAGGCCCATCCGGTTCATGAACGGGAATTCGGGCATTGCCACCTTGAACACATAGGACAGGACCACCGAAGCGACTGCGGCGGCGATGGCACCAGCCTCATTGGCGCGCTTCCAGAACAGGCCGAGCAGGAAGATCACGGTAATCCCCGGCGTAAAGAAACCGGAAAATTCCTGGATGAACTGGAATGCCTGATCGGAATTGCCGAGGAGCGGACGTGCGGTCAGCAAAGCGATCACGACGGACACAGCGGCAACGATCCGGCCGACCGTGACGAGATGTTTCTCGCGGCCCGTACCGTCATCTTCGCCGTCTTCGGCCCGAGTCTGGATGCCCCGGCCCTTGGCGTAGAGGTCGAGCGTGAAGATGGTTGCAATCGAGTTGATCTTGGATGCTGTCGACGCAATGATCGCCGCGATCAACGCCGCAAAGACGAGGCCAAGCAGGCCAG
This sequence comes from Sphingomicrobium sp., assembly GCA_039925325.1. GTDB lineage: Bacteria > Pseudomonadota > Alphaproteobacteria > Sphingomonadales > Sphingomonadaceae > Sphingomicrobium. Next base: position 10,209 of record JBDSZD010000246.1, on the reverse strand, counting down.
TCGGGAGCAGCTTCATCATCGTCGGATAGGCTTCATCTGGCTTCGCCAGTTCAGGCGCGAGCACGACTGCCGCAATGCCCGGAAGCACGATGATCACCGGCATCAAAAGCTTCAGGTAGGCGGCGAACACTACGCCCTTCTGGGCTTCACCCAGATTCTTGGCCGCCAGTGCGCGCTGAATGATATATTGATTGAACCCCCAATAACTGAGGTTGGCAATCCACATGCCGCCGACCAGAACGGCGATGCCGGGCAGATCCTTGAAGAAGGGATGGCCGGGCTCGAGGATCATGTTGAAATGGCCCGGTACGCGCTCGCTGAGCGTCGCGAAACCAGCCAGCGCGCCGTTGCCGCCGCCGACCTGATCGAGCGTGAGATAGGAAACGACGAGGCCGCCCATTACCAGCAAGGTGACCTGGACGATGTCGGTCAGGGCGACCGCCTTAAGCCCGCCGTACAACTGATACAGCAGAGCGAAACCGCCCAGGGCGATCAGGGCAATGTTCTGATCAATACCGGCGACCTTGTTCACCGCGATGGAGCCGAGCCACATGATGGAGGTAAGGTTCACGAAAATGTACAGAGCGAGCCAGAACATCGCCATGATGACGGGCAGCACCTTGCCGTACCTCTGCTCAAGGAATTGCGGCATGGTGTAGATCTTGTTCTTGAGGAAAATCGGCAGGAAATATTTGCCGACGATCAAAAGCGTCAGCGCCGCCATCCATTCATAGGATGCGATGGCGAGGCCCAGCGCATAGCCGGAGCCGGACATGCCGACGATCTGCTCGGCGGAGATATTCGCGGCGATGAGCGATGCGCCGATCGCCCACCAGGGCAGCGATTTGGACGCGAGGAAATAGTCGGACGTGTCCTTCTCGTGCCCGGCTTTCTCGCGGCTGACATATTGCGCGAGCGCGAAAATCGCGATCGCGTAAACGACGACCACCACCGCATCGATCGTTGAAAGCGTCATTCAACCCCCGGCTTTTTCTTGTCTGCGTTCTGGCACGCTAAACGGCGTTTAGAGCCTCCGCAAGCGCGCCACGCGGTTACCGGCTCAACAGCAGTAGAGCCGGTTCACAAGTCCTGTATCCGTTCGGCCACAGTTCATGGCTTACCGCCCGGAATTCATTTCCTGCAATTGACTGGCCGCCAATGTTCAATACGAACAACCACTAAGGCTCGGGTAAAAGAGTGGAGAGGGTGCACGCCGAGCGATTGAATTGCTGGAAAACATAAGAGCAAAACCAGCATCTTAATCGCACGATCACCGGTGTTAGCGGTACCATTATCCCGTCGAATCGAGCCTTCGGTTTCTGGTTCGCCGCAAGGCGTGCCCGGTGCTTATTCCGGGAAGTGGGGAGAATATTAATGACTGGACGGCGTTTCACTGCGGCCCGCGCACTGCGCGGCGGTGCATCCACCTTGGCGCTCGGCGCGATAATTTTCGCGCCTGCGGCATATGCGCAGACCACAACTACCGAAGCGGCCGAGGAAACCACGCCGATCAGCGCGCAGACGGATCCGGACGCCGCTTCGACACCCGAAGATCCCAGTGCGATCGTTATCACCGGCCAGCGCCGCGCGCTGCGCAATGCGCAGCAAATCAAGCGTAACGCCGACACGGTGGTCGACTCGATCACTGCAACGGACATCGGCTCGTTCCCCGACAAGTCGATCGCGGAGGCTTTGCAGCGCGTCCCGGGCATCACCGTCAACCGCTTTGCGGCGACCGGCGACACCGCCCACTTCTCCGCCGAACCGTCGGGCGTCATCGTTCGCGGTCTTCCCCAGGTCCGCTCCGAATTCAACGGTCGCGACACGTTCAGCGCCAACTCCTCGCGCGGCCTGAGCTGGAGCGACATCACACCGGAACTCATGGCCGGCGTCGATACCTACAAGAACCAGACCGCCGAATTGATCGAAGGCGGCATTGCCGGGTCGATCAACATGCGCACCCGCGTTCCGTTCGACGCAACCGGACAATTGTTCCAGGTCGGCGCGAACATGAACTACAACGATCTGGCGAAGAAATGGTCGCCCGACGCCAACGTGTTCTACAGCAATCGCTGGGATACGGGCATGGGCGAAATCGGCATCATGGGTAATGCCGCTTATTCGAAGGTCAATACCGCGTCGCAGGGTATCCAATATGGCCGAGCTGGCGTGTTCGACAATGTGTTCCCCGAATCGGGAAGCACGACCGTTTATGCGCCTTCCGGTGTGTCGTTCCGCGACAACCTTTATGAGCGTACGCGGACGGGCATCGCCGCTGCCGTGCAATGGAAGAGCCTCGACGATCGCTTGCTGTTTACGACGCAGTACAATCGCTCGGTCTACAAGAGCGGCTGGGACGAGCGCGTTGTGTCGGCGAACTTTTTTGGCTTGTTCGGACAGAATGCGACTTACCGGTTCAACCCCTCCAATGATCCGCTCAGCAGCGGCGTTCGGCAGAATCCGCGCCGGGCTCCCGGGTCCGATCCGTTTACGTTCGACGACGACGGTTGGCTGACGGGCGGGACCTTCAGCCAATACAATGGCTGGTTCGGGCCTCCTGGCCAACAGCCTGGGTTCGGTGTAAATTCGTCCGGCCAAGGGATGTTCCAGGCGTGTTACACGTGGGGCTGCCCAAGCGGCGGTCAGCCGGGCACTTATGGCGCAGGCGCGAACACCGCGAGCCGCTCCAACGACAACCGGAACATGACGCAGGATATCTCCGCGAACCTTAAGTTCGAAGCGACGGATCGCCTGCGCTTCAACTTCGACGTGCAGCGGGTGAACTCGACGATCGACAATTATGACATCGAGGTTGATTTCAACTCGTTCGCGAACGTACGGGCGGAATTCATTGGCCGTCCGACGGTTGAGTTTTTGCCTCCGACGCATGTCGTTCAATCGCCCGGCGCGCTGGCCAATCCGAACAATTATTACATCAATGCGGTCATGGATCACCTTGAGGACAGCAAGGGCCGGCAATATGCGGGCCGCGCCGACGCCGAGTATGACTTGAACACCGATTGGATGGATTCGATCAAGTTCGGCGCGCGCATGGCGGATCGCAAACAGAAGGTGCAGTGGAGCACTTACAATTGGCACAACGTCGCCAATACCTGGACTGACTACAGCCCATGCCCGCATCCATTCTTCAATGTCGACAGCACTCCCAGGACGTGCGTAAGGGCCGGCCAGCCGACGGTTAACTTCCTTGGCTACCCAAGTGGATCCTTCGAGGTTGCGCCGTTCGGAACGGATTACCATGGCGGCAATCTCGGCGACTTCACGTTCGTTCCGCGTGATTTCCTGAGAGACGGCCGGGCGAGCGAATATAGCCAGACGCTGACCGGGGTTGGAGGCTTTGAACCGATCTGCAATCGCAACGGTCAGCGCACGCAGGGTGGCGACACGATCGCGGTCGAACTACCGGACAGCTGCTTCACGCCCGATGAAATCTCGGACGTGACGGAGAAGACCAAGGCCGTTTATGCCATGCTCCGCTTCGGCGGCCCCAACGCGTCGATTGGCGGCGTCGGAGTAACCGGGAACATTGGCGTTCGCTATGTCAACACCACCAACGAGAGCCGCGGCTTTACACGTTGGCCGACGCGGACCGGCAATGCTAACTCATGTCCGGCGACGCCCTTGGTGCCAGGCGGCTTGACGGGAACCGGCGTTCCTCCGGCAATCCCGCCGGGAGCGCCTGCTCCGTTCGCGCTGTTCCCGTCCTTCTGCTATCAGTCACCTGCCGATCTGGCGTTTACCACGGGGGGCGGGGTCGAATCGACAGTCAAGGTGAAACATCATCACCTGCTGCCGAGCTTCAACGTCCGCTTCGACCTCAGTCCAAAGTGGCTGTTGCGCTTCGCTGCTTCGAAGGCGATGTCGCGTCCTGACATCGGGCAGCTGAAGAACTTTGTCGCGATTAGCCAGGGCTTGCCTGCGAACGTGTCTACGGACCCACGCTGGATCATTAATGCCGCCGGTCAGCCGACGGGGATCACTCCGACTTACACGGCGACGGCGTTCAATCCCTATCTGAAGCCCATTACTGCCTGGCAATTCGATCTATCGCTCGAGAATTATTTCGCGAACGTCGGATCGTTCAGCTTCGCCGTGTTCCACAAGCGCTTCAAGGACTACATCCAGACCGGCCTATTTAATGTCGACTACACGAACGGAGGTACGACACGCACGGTGCAGGTTTCTGGTCCGGCGAACGGCAAGGGCGCAAAGATCTCGGGTTTCGAAGCGGCGTACACGCGTTACTTCGACTTCCTGCCCGAGCCTTTGAACGGGCTGGGTATCCAGACCAACCTGACCTACCTCAAGAACAAGGGTGTGCCGAACTCGGGTCTATCGAGCGTCGGTTCGCCGCTCGCCAACGGCGGGGGCTTCACCAACGGGACTGTCCTTAATCCCGGCAGCCTGGAGGGCCTTTCGAAGTGGTCGTACAACCTGGTCGGAATGTATGAGAAGGGTCCGATCGCGGCGCGTCTCGCCTACAATTGGCGGTCGCGCTACCTTGTGACTGCGGTTGACTGCTGTGTCGCGCTTCCGGTCTGGCAGGATGGCTCCGGCTATCTCGACGGGTCGGTCCGCTACACGGTCAACAAGGCAGTGGAGTTGAGCTTCCAAGTCAGCAACATTCTCAACACCCAGACCATACTACTGCAGCAGGTCGAGGATGAGACAACCTTGGCAGGCAAGCGCGTGCTCGTTCCGAACGCTTTCTTCCAGCAGGACCGGCGCTTCACGATGGGTGCGCGTCTGAAGTTCGGCCAGTAAAGTAATCTTCAATAGGACCGGGCGCTGCGTCGAGCAGCGCCCGGTATTTTTTTTGTCCTTCGCGGGTGATCGCACAGCACGACGGCTTTGCATCCAGCGCCCGAAGAGGCATGACGCCATCATGGAGTCCGACCGCTGAATGGTCCCGTCGACGTAGTCATCCTGGGTGGCGGTACCGCCGGGTGGATGGCGGCGGCCGCGTTGTCCGGACTGCTGCCGCGCAGCCGCTGCAACGTGCGACTGGTCGAGTCCGATGAGATAGGCATCGTCGGAGTGGGCGAGGCGACCTTGCCCCACATGAAGAATTTCAACGATATCGTTGGCATTGACGAAGCGGAGATGATCCGCCGGACCAAGGCGACGTTCAAACTGGGTATCGAGTTTCGCGACTGGGGCTTCCAGGGCTCCTCATACATCCACCCGTTCGGGATCCACGGCGCGTCGGAGACGACGCTGGGTTTCCATCAGAAGTGGCTCCGCGCGCTCCACGCGGGACATGCGTTCAATCTCGAGGATTTTTCCTTCGCAATCGCCGCCAGCCGGCAGAACCGCTTCGATTTCCCCGCCGGTAAGTCCGGCAGCATCTCATCGACCTACAGCTACGCTTATCATTTCGATGCGAGCCTGTACGCGGCCTTCCTGCGCGAGTTCGTCGAGGCCCGCGGGGTCGAACGCATCGAAGGCAAGGTGCGAGACGTTGCGAAATCGGACAATGGCGACATCCAGTCGCTGACCTTGGAGTCGGGCGAAGTCATCGCGGGCGATTTCTTCATCGACTGCTCGGGTTTCCGATCGCTTCTGCTGGGCGACGCACTGGAGGTCGATTGGGAGGATTGGAGCCAATGGCTTCCATGCGACCGCGCCTGGGCGGTGCCATGTGCGAGTGCCGGGGAGCTCACACCCTATACGCGGTCGACGGCGCGGGAGGCGGGGTGGCAATGGCGCATCCCGCTGCAACATCGCACCGGGAACGGCCACGTCTTTTCGACGGCCTTCACCAGCGAGGAGAAGGCGCGGGAGACGCTGCTCGCCAATCTCGACGGGGAAGCCCTCGGCGAACCGCGCTTGCTGCGGTTTCAGGCCGGGCGCCGACGGACGTCGTGGCACCGCAACTGCCTAGCTTTGGGATTGGCGAGCGGATTTCTCGAGCCGCTCGAGTCCACCAGCATCTATTTGGTGCAGATCGCGCTGATGCACCTTTTGCCGTTGTTTCCGGGGCGTGAGGTCGAACCGGCGCTGATCGGCGAATATAACCGCAAGATGGACGTCGAATATGAGCGGATCCGCGATTTCCTCATTCTGCATTATCATCTGACGAGCCGCGACGATTCCGAGATGTGGCGCTATTGTCGGGCGATGGACGTGCCCGACAGTCTCAAACAAAAGATCGGCCTGTTCCGCCAACGCGGCTACATCGAACGGTACCGAGACGGGCTGTTCACGCCGCCAAGCTGGCTCAGCGTTTATGTTGGGCAGGGCCTGACGCCGGAACGGCACCATCCTACGATGGACAATATCGCCGTCGATCGCATGGTCGATGAACTCGCGCTGCTGCGCGACGATATTCGTGACCGCGTCGAAGAATTGCCCAAGCACGAAGCGGTTGTGGCGCGCTATGCGACGGAGGCTGCGGGCTCCGATGCATTCAGTTTCAGCTTCAACTGATGGCGGACGCGGTCCGTACAATTGTGATTGTCGGCCGCGACGCACCGGCCTGGATCGCCGCGCTGTCGCTGCACAAAGCGCTTGGTCAAACCGGGGTCAAGGTCAGTGTCGTCGAACTTCCGTCACTGCTCAACGGGGTCGAAGCCTATGCCGCCTTGCCCTCGCTTCAGGCTCTGCATGAACTGCTGGAGGTGGACGAAGCCGCGGTTCTGACTGCGGCGCGTGGGGTGCCGATGGTGGCGCAGCGCTTTTCCAATTGGAACGGCGATGGTGCTTATTTGCAGGGTTATGACAGCGCGGAAGCACCGGGCGGATTTCTCAGCTTCGTGCAGCTGTGGATCAAGGCGCGCGCCCAGGGGCTCAAGGTTCCATTCGAAGAATTTTCGTTTGGCGCGATGGCGGCGCGATCGGGACGGGTCCCGTCCGAGAGCGACGATCCGAAGGCGCTTGGCGCAACCTACGGCTATCATCTCGACGCGAGCGCTTACTCCCTGCTGCTGCGCGCATTCGCGGTCCGGCGCGGGATCGAGGTTCGCTCGGGCCTGGTCCGACGGGTTGAAGTGCAAGCGGAGCGGATCGACGCGGTCGAACTGGTCAGCGGGGAGCGCATCGCGGCCGATTTGTTCATCGATGCATCGGGCAGCGAAGCCGCACTGCTGTCGACGCTGCCGGCCGACCAATTCGAGTCCTGGCAAGCCCACCTCCCGTGCGATCGTCTGCTGTCGGCCTCGGTCGGGCAGATGACGCCGCGCCCGGCTTTCAGCCAGATTTCCGCGATCGACGGCGGATGGATCGGCATGTTCCCGCTGCAGGAACGGACTGCCGTCACGATGGCATTCCAGTCCTCGTCAATGACGCCCGAGCAAGCGGTGGCCCAGCTCCAAAGCCTCGCAGGGGTCGCGATCGGCAGCGATGCGATCATTACGACCATCAACCCTGGGGTACGCAAAACGCCGTGGATCGGAAATTGCATCGCGATCGGTGAGGCCGCGGCCGCTCTGGAACCACTCGACGGCCTGTCATTACATCTGGCGCATGTTTGCGTGTCGCATATGATCACCTTCTTTCCAGTGGACAGGGACAGCGCAATCGAGGCGGCGGAATATAACACGGCCGTGCGCTTGCATGCCGCAAACCTTCGGGACTTTCAGCAAACGCATTATGTGCTCAACGGGCGTGCCGGCGAGCCATTCTGGGATAAAGCGCGCGCCGCCCCAATGTCTGACGGTCTCGCGCAGAAGCTGCGCATGTTTCAAGCTCGAGGCGAATCCGTGCTCTACGAAGAAGAAACATTCGAGGCGCAAAGCTGGGCGCAGATGTTCCTCGGCCACGGATGCAGTCCCAGGAGCTATGATCCTCGCGTCGATCTGATCGACCAGCAGGATCATATGCAGAGCATCCAGTCGCGTTTACGCGAGATCGGACAGACGATACCGGCATTGCCGACAATCGACGCCTTTCTCGCAGCAACCCAGATTCCCATCAAAGCATCGGCAGCCGCATCATGACCGCCAATCCCGTGCGCAATATTGTCATCGTAGGGGGCGGAACCGCCGGCTGGATGGCGGCCGCGGCCATCGCCAAAATTCTTGGCACGGTGGACCGCAACGTCACTCTGGTTGAATCGGAGGAGATCGGAACCGTTGGCGTTGGCGAGGCTACCATCCCGGCGATCATCCTGTTCAATCAAATGCTCGGGATCGATGAGGACGAGTTCGTTCGCGAGACCCATGCGACGTTCAAGCTGGGCATCGACTTCGTTAACTGGCGGCGGCTCGACCATCGCTATTTCCATCAATTCGGGCTGATCGGCGCGGAACTGAAGAATGGCGTCTCGTTCACGCATTACTGGATGCGGTGGCGGGACATGGGGGGTGAGCCGGAGCCCTTGCAATTCAGCGCGGAAACGGTTGCTGCCAAGGAGGGGCGGTTCGGCAAGGCGACGCCCAAGGCCGGACGTAATGTGCCGAACGTCAACTACGCCTATCAGTTCGATGCCGCGACCTATGCCGCATTCCTGCGTCGCTTTGCGGAATCGCTCGGTATCGTCCGCAAGGAAGGCAAGGTCGTCGATGTCGAGCTGAATAGCGAAAGCGGCATGATCGAGGCGGTCAAGCTGGGCGACGGCAGTCGGATCGAAGGCGAGCTGTTCATCGACTGCTCGGGTTTTGGCGGCCTGCTGATCGAACAGACGTTGAAGTCGGGGTTCGAGGATTGGAGTCACTGGCTGCCGAACGATCGCGCGGTCGCGGTGCCGTGCGCGAAGATCGCAGACCCGTCACCGTTCACCACGTCCACGGCGCAGGAGTCCGGCTGGCAATGGCGCATCCCGCTCCAGCATCGCACGGGCAACGGCTACGTCTTCTCGAGCCGCTTCATTTCCGAAGACGAAGCGACTGCAAACCTCCTCAAACGACTGGATGGCGAGCCGTTGGCGGAGCCAAAATTGCTGAAATTTCAGGCCGGTAAGCGCAAGCAAGCGTGGATCAAGAATTGCATCGCGCTCGGCCTGTCGAGCGGCTTCCTGGAGCCGCTGGAATCGACCAGCATTCACCTGATCCAGGTCGGCATCATGCGTCTGTTCGCTTTCTTCCCGGAGATGGATTTCGATCCGCTGCTGGCGAAGCGCTATAATGACGAAATGGATCTGTTGTACGACGGCATCCGCGACTTCATCATTGCGCATTACAAAGTGACCGAACGGGACGACACGCCCTATTGGGATTATTGTCGCACGATGGACATTCCGGACAGCCTCAAGGCCCGCCTGGATCTGTTCGCGATGCGGGGAGAGGTGGTTCCGGACCCGCGCATGCTGTTCACCGAGGGAAGCTGGTTTGCCGTGCTTTACGGCCAAGGGTTGGAGCCGCGCGGATATCATCCCGTCGCCGACGCGCTCCCCGCCGATCAGCTTGTGGCCAATTTAACCCAAATCCGCTCGCTCATTCGGCAACGGGTGGACGAGCTCCCGATGCACGGGGACTATCTGCGGCAAATTGCCGCGGGTGCTCGTCCCAACGCGTTTGCATAAGGAGTTTCGGTGACCAACGGGATTTACGCGGGCGTCGAGCTTGGCGGCACGAAATGCGTGCTTACGCTTGCCGCGGGTGAGCATGACATTTTGTCGCAAGAAACGCTGCCGACGACCTCGCCGGACGAGACGCTGGGCGAGATCGAACGGGTTCTGGCTGATTGGCACGCGCAGCATGGAATCAGTTCGCTCGGGATCGCCAGCTTCGGACCGGTCGACCTCCACCGGGATTCGCCGACCTTCGGTTACATAACGACCACCTCCAAGCTGCGCTGGAGCGGAACCGACGTCGCGCAACGGTTGCAGAAGCGCCTCGGCGTTCCGATGGCCTTTGACACGGACGTCAATGGCGCCGCGCTAGCGGAAATGCGATGGGGCGCAGGGCAGGGGATGCAGGATTTCGCCTATATCACCGTTGGAACCGGGGTTGGCGTCGGTCTGATCGCAAACGGCAAATCGATGCGCGGGTTTCTGCACTGTGAACTCGGGCACATTCGCGTCGCACGGTTCCCCGGCGACGACTGGCCCGGAGCCTGCCCGTTCCACGGCGATTGCGTCGAAGGAACCGCGTCCGGGGGCGCGCTCAAGTCGCGTTTCGACGGGCGGTCGCTCGACGGCATCGGCGCGGACGATCCCATTTGGGATAATATCGCGTGGACGTTGGCGCAGCTGTGCCACACCATCGTCTGCACCGCCGCGCCATTTGCGATCGCGTTTGGCGGGGGCGT
>JBDSZD010000245.1:0-4266 GCA_039925325.1 Sphingomicrobium sp. | reverse complement strand
GGCGCCCTGGATCAGCGCGAACTGCGCATAGGCCGAGAAGGTCGGCGGACAGATCGACACGCTGTCCACACCCGGTACGCAGAAGCTGCGCACCAGCACGTCGATCGCATCGTCCGCGCCGCGCGTGACCAACAAATTTTCCGGACGCACTCCGTACAACGCCGCCATCGCCGCGCGAAGCGCCGTCGGCTGCGGCTCGGGATAACGATTGAGCCGCGAGCCGAAATTCCCGCCGACCAGCGGCTCATATGGGCTCTCATTGGCATCGAGCCGAATCGCATCCGCCCCAAACGCGGCATTATTGTTGGCGGAAAGGTCCGGCGCCGGGAGCGCAAGGATTTCCGGGCGGGCAAGCCGTTGAACCAGGCTAGTCATGCGCGTCCCCCAATCCGTGCTTCGGCCGCTCGCGCATGGGCTTCAAGTCCTTCGAGCCGCGCCAGTGCGGCGGCCGCTGGAGCAATCGCAACCAGCGCGTCCTTGCTGATGCTCTGAATGCTGATCGCTTTCATGAAACTATACACCGAAATGCCGCTCCACGCCCGCGCCGCGCCGTCGGTCGGAAGGACATGGCTCGATCCCGCGAGATAATCCCCAAACGTCTCCGCCGCCAAATGCCCCGCGAAGATCGCACCGGCATTGTTGATGCGCGGCACGAGCGCATCCGGATCGTCAACCGACAGCGTCAAATGCTCGGGCGCATAGGCGTTCGCCACGTCCACCGCTTCGTCGAGCGAGCGGACGATGATGACTCGCCCATGTCGCAGCGCGTCCCGCGCGATGTCGGCACGCGGCAAGGTCGAAACCTGCCCCAGCACTGCCAGCGCGACCTTGCTTGCAAGCTCGCTCGAGGGAGTTACCAGCAGCACTTGCGCCGTGCGGTCGTGCTCGGCCTGGCTCAGCAGGTCTGCGGCAACGACGGACGGCGAGGCACTGTCATCGGCGATCACGAGCAATTCGCTCGGCCCCGCCGGCATGTCCATCGCCGGTCCTCCCGAAAGCCCCCCGACATAGGCCTTTGCGGCCGCGACATAAGCATTGCCCGGCCCGCAGATCTTGTCGACCCGTCCGATTTCCCCCGCACCGAACGCCATGGCGGCAATCGCCTGCGCGCCGCCCACCGCCCAGACCGTCTCGATCCCGCACAATTGCGCAGCCAGCGCGATCACCGGGTGAACGCTTCCCTCGCTGTTGGGCGGGCTGCATACAACCATCTCCCGGACACCCGCTGCACGCGCCGGCAAAGCAAGCATCAGCAGCGTCGAGAACAGCGGCGCATTGCCGCCCGGAACGTAAAGCCCTGCGCGGTCCAGCGGACGCCAGAGCTTTCCGACGCTGAGCCCGGGCTGCGTTTCCATGCTTTTGTCGGCCGGTCGCATCGCTTCGTGAAAGCTCTGCACATTATCCCGAGCAAGCTCGATTGCCGCCAATTGCTTGCTATCGAGAGTCCGGCGCGCCTGCTCCGCGAGCGGTGCCGTCTCGACCTCGCGCGGTTCCTGACCGTCGATACGGAGCGCCTGTTCGACCAGCGCATCCCAGCCGCGTGCCCGCACATCTTCGACGATCGCGCGCACCGTGCCGACCACCTCCTCGCTGGCGCGCGCAGCCGGACGGGCCAGCGCTGCGCGCCGGTCCTCCCGGTCCAGCTCGTTCCAGATAAGCCGCTGCATCAGATCATCATCTTCTCGATCGGGACCACGAGAATGCCCGATGCGCCCGCCGCCTTCAGCGTCTCGAGCGTCTCCCAGAACACCGATTCCTGGCACACGGCGTGCACTGCGAAATGTCCCGGGTTCCCGGCCAGCGGAATGATCGTCGGAGCCTCCACGCCCGGCAGAATTTCCGTGATCCGCGCAAGCGCCGCCTCGGGCGCATTGAGCATGATATATTTGCTCTCCTGCGTCGCCAGCACGCCCTGAATGCGCTTGAGCAGGCTCTCACCCAACTGCACTTTTTCCGGCGCGGTCGGCTGCAACGTGCGCACCAACACCGCCTCGCTCTCCAGCACCGTCTCGACCGGCCGCAAACCGTTGGCTGCCAGCGTATCGCCGGTCGACACCAGATCGCACACGAACGGCGCGATCTTGAGCCGAGGGGCAAGCTCCACAGCACCGCTCATCTTGACGACGCTGGCATCGACTCCCTGCTCCTTCAGATAGCGTTTGAGCAGGTTCGGATAGGTGGTCGCGACGCGCGCGCCTTCGAGGCTGCTCAAGCCCTTCCAGTCGAACTGCTCCATCGCCGCGATCTTCAGCGCGCAGCGCCCGAAGCCGAGGTTTGCGAGGACTTCGAACCCGTCGCTCTCCTGCCCCAGCCGATATTCCTCGAGCACGTTCATGCCGACGATTCCGAATTCGCAGATGCCGTCGCCGACGAAGGTCGGGATGTCGTCGTCGCGGACGAACATCAGGTCCGCGGCGAAATTCTCGACGCGGGCGCTCAGCCGACCCTTGCCGCCGCTCTGGATGCGCAACCCCGCATGTTCCAGCAGCAAGCGGCTGTCGTCCGACAAGCGCCCCGATTTCTGGATTGCTATGTGCAGGCGGTCCGTATCCGTGAACATCGTCACTCTCCGTTCGCTGCCCTCAATAGCCTGTTCGGCTTCGATAGGCTGGATTTCCATGTCGTACATGCGGCGTCAGTCCAAAATGGCAAAAGAAAACCCGCCGGGGGCGGGTCGCTGGTCAGTGCAGGTGAAAAAGCGGTGCGCTTAGTCCCGATGCAGTGATGCGACCCCGGCGAGGTGCTGATGATGGCCATGATGTTGGTGGGCGCATGCAGGTGCGCGCGCAGCGGAAAGCGCGTCGGCGGAAATCGGAAATGCCTGCAGGCCGGTCATGGGCGCGCTAATCGCGGCATTGCGCCGTTCGGTCAAGCGCCTTCTATAATTCGGCTGCTGCGCGCCCGACATCTAGCTGGCGGAAACCTGCATCCGATAGGCGGAAGCGATCACCGTAGTGGTTTTGCGGACCTCTTCGTAATCGTCGACCAATAAAATTCGCAGACTTGCCCCCAGTGGCGCCGGTTGACCGCAATGTAACACTCGCCTGCGGCCAAGGCGGTTCCCGAATATCTAACGGGAAGCGAGCCTGATGTCGTCGATCGAACTCTTTTGCGGCAAGACCACGCGGAATTTCCGGTTGGCGAAATCGATCGACACGCGATCGAACGCACGGATCGCGTCCATCCCGAGCAACATCGCGGGCCGATCGTGAAGTTTCAGGGTCTTGAAGATCGGGGCGTCCACAAACGCGATCAGCATCTTTTGAATGACGACTCCTCCGACGTTGAACTCGTCCAGTGTCATCAGGTCGCCGGTGATCGTATGCCCCGTCACCGATAACAGGGACACGGGTCCGATCGGGTGAAGCAGTCCGCTGCTCGACAATCGCCGGCGAAGCGCGGGATTTCCGATCGATGCGTCCGAGCCAGTGTCGATGACCACGCTGATCGAACGTCGGTAGGCGCTGGCGTTGGTCAGGATCAACCGACCGGCCTTCAACTTGCCGGTAACGACGACGGTGTCGCGGGCGCGGGTTTTCTGCTCCGCGTCGGTGGAGGGCACGATCGTCATCATCTTTTTCGGAAAATCGAATGTCACCCGCTCCGACCGCAACGAATCGATGCCAAGGATTCCGTCCGCGCCCAGATCGGCGCGTTCGAGCACGGCCGCATTGACGTTCTCAATCCTCTTCTGGCCAAACTCCAGCCGACCAAGCGCAACGGTTTGAACGCTCTGATCGCCCGAAACCGTGAATAGCTGAACCGGTCGCGTGGCATCGAGTTTAAGCGCACGCGCCAGATGGCTGGAAATCACCGTTCGGTCGGCGCCCGTATCGACGATAAAATTATACGGACCGCGTCCCCTGATCTTCACCTGGACGGTCATGCGTTCGTACGCGTCGTTGCGGAGCGAGCTGGTATGCGAAGTGGCTGTTCGATCGACCGCGCCTGGGATCGACACGGAATCATATCGAACCGGCTGGCCGACCTGCGCCGACAGCGGCGCCGAAGCGGCCGCGAGCAAAGTCCAAAGGCAGAGACCCGAAACGCGCATGGCTAAGTCCTCCCGGCCTGAGTGTACGCTTCAAAACCTCCTCCGAATAGGTTCTAACTCCAACATTCCATTAGCAGCGCGCGTTTACTCAGCGATCGGGTGGGGCCGGTCCGGCGCGGTGTCGGGCAGGAAGCAGCATGTATGTGCACTGCACGAGGTTCAATGTGGAATTGCGTCCCCCGGAAACGACCCTGCTGTCCTTGAACCGGCTG
>JBDSZD010000244.1:0-7647 GCA_039925325.1 Sphingomicrobium sp. | reverse complement strand
TTTCTGGAATAAACTCGAAGTAAGCGGCCGGATCATCGAATTTGACGCGTTTCGCGGAGGCTGGGCGCCGACGATCGACCGCGAACTGGATCCGCCCGCGTGGCTGGTCGACGATCCGGCAATCTGGACTGGGATCCCGCTGATTCATGACGACAAGCTCGTCGGGATCGTCATCCTCGCCGCGGCAGACTACCGGCGTCCGCTCGATTGGGAAGATTTCGACCTGCTCCGAACCGCCGGGCGGCAGGCCGCAAGCTCGCTGGCCGAAGCCCATGGCCGCGAGGCCCTGTCGAACGCGCAGCGGTTCGAGGAATTCAATCGCCGGTTCGCCTTCATCCTCCACGATATCAAAAATCTTGTCAGCCAATTGTCCCTGCTTTCGCGCAATGCCGAGCGGCACGCCGACAATGCCGAGTTTCGCGCCGACATGGTCGCCACGCTCAAAAGCTCGGTCGGCAAGATGAACGATCTCCTTGCCCGGCTTTCGCCGCAGGCCAGCGCGCGCTCGCAGCCGGTTGGGCCGCACGCCCTGCGGTCGATTCTGTCTGCGGCAATTGCTGCCAAGCGCCGCGCGCACGACGTCCGCCTGCTTGGCGACACGAGCCTGTGGGCGTTCGTCGATCCGGTCGCGCTGGAACAAGCGATCGGCCACATCCTCCAGAATGCCATCGAGGCCAGCCCGGGCGGCGAGCCGGTCGTGGTGCGCGCGTCGCGCCGCCGCGACAGCATCGAAATCGCAATTTCGGACAAGGGATGCGGAATGGATGGCGATTTCATCCGCAACCGCCTGTTCCAGCCGTTCGCTTCAACCAAGCCCGCCGGCTTCGGCATCGGTTCGTTCGAGGCGCGATCGCTGATTGCCGCCATGGGCGGTCGCCTGAGCGTCGATAGCCGCCCCGACCAGGGCAGCTGTTTCACCATTCTCCTGCCTGCGGCCCCCGCTGCCGAGGCCGATCAACGGAAGCGCGCATGACCGAACCCAACGCAAATTCGCCCGACCTCCCCGTCCTCCTCGTGGTCGAAGACGACGAAGGGCTGCAGCGCCAGCTCAAATGGGCCTATGAGGGCTATCGCGTCGTCGCCGCGACCGACCGCGCCGCCGCGATCGAGGCCCTGCGCCTTCACGAACCCGCGGTGGTCACGCTGGACCTCGGCCTTCCGCCCGACCCGGACGGCACCGATGAAGGCTTCGCCACCCTGTCGGAGATCCTGAAGCTCAAGCCGGACACCAAGGTCATCGTCGCATCGGGGCACGGCGCACGCGAAAGCGCGCTCAAGGCGATCGCGCTTGGTGCATACGACTTCTACCGCAAGCCGCTCGACATCGACGAGCTTGGGCTGATCGTGTCGCGCGCATTCCATCTCCAGGCAATCGAATCCGAAAATCGCCATCTCGAGGCGGGCGGCGGCGATGCCGTGATCGGCTCGATCATCAGCGCCGCCCCGGAAATGCTCAAGGTCGCCCGAACGATCGAGCGCGTCGCCAATGCCGACGTGTCCGTCATGCTGCTGGGCGCAAGCGGCACCGGCAAGGAATTGCTTGCGCGCGCAGTCCACGAAAAGAGCGGTCGGGCCAAGGGCGAGTTCGTTGCGATCAACTGCGCGGCGATCCCCGAGAACCTGCTCGAGGCTGAGCTGTTCGGCTATGAGCGCGGCGCATTCACCGGCGCGGTCAAGACCAACCCGGGCAAGATCGAGCTTGCCCAGGGCGGCACCTTATTCCTCGACGAAGTCGGCGACATCCCGCTCCCGCTCCAGGTCAAGCTGCTGCGCTTCCTGCAGGAACGCGTGATCGAGCGCATTGGCGGACGCCAGCCGATCGCGGTCGACACGCGCATCGTCTGCGCGACTCACCAGGATCTCGACGCCATGACGGCCGACGGCCGCTTCCGCGAAGATCTTTATTACCGGCTCGCCGAGATCGTCGTGAAAATCCCGTCGCTGGCGGAGCGGCCCGGCGACGCCGTTCTGCTCGCCCGCCATTTCGTCAACCGTTTCGCCCGCGCCATGAACAGCAAGGTCCAGGGCCTTGCGTCCGACGCGGCCGCTGCGATCGACGCCTATGGCTGGCCCGGAAATGTCCGCGAGCTGGAAAACCGGATCAAGCGCGCGGTCATCATGTCGGATGCCAGGCAGCTGTCGGCCGAAGACCTCGAGCTGCCCGGAACGCGCCCGGACGAGCCGGTCGCGATCAATCTGCGCGCGGTCCGGGAAACCGCCGACCGCAGAGCCATCCGCCAGGCGCTCAGCCGCACGGACAACAATATCTCGGGAGCCGCCAAGCTGCTCGGGGTCAGCCGGCCGACGCTCTACGATCTGCTCAAGCAATATCAGCTAAGCGCCTAGGCCAGTGTCGAATTGACGGTCGGTCTACCGATCGGATCGAACAGCTTCAAAAAAAACATTCAACCTAGTGGTTGACTAAAACGCGGCGACCACGCATATTCAATCACATGGTTGAATATGATTCGCACCGTTTGAACGTCGTGTTCCATGCCCTCGGCGACGTCACACGCCGCGCAATGCTCCGAAACCTTGCCGAGGGTGAGCGAACAGTCGGCGAACTGGCGGAGCCCTTTGCGATCTCACTCGCCGCCGCGTCCAAGCACATCAAGGCGCTGGAAAGCGCCGGGCTCATCCGGCGTGAGGTGCAAGGTCGTACGCATCGATGCCGGCTCGACCCCGGCCCGCTCGCGTCGGCCAACCAGTGGCTGCTTCATTATGAACGCTTCTGGACCGGGCGCCTCGATACCCTCGAGCAACTGCTGCGCGACGACGACGTCCGCAAAGCCAAATCCCGTGAGAAAGGAACTGAGAAATGACCGACATTGCGACTGCCGAATCTTATGGCGTGCTGAGCGAAGATGCCACGCTCACCCTCGAACGGCTCCTCCCCGGCTCGATCGACCGGGTCTGGGCCTACCTCACCGAAACCGATCTGCGCCGGCAATGGCTTGCGGCGGGCGTGATGGAAATGCGGGTTGGCGCGCCGGTCGAGCTGGTCTGGCGCAACGATCAGCTGACCGACGCGCCGGAACGGAGGCCAGAAGGGTTCGGTGAGGAGCATCGGCTTGAGAGCGAGATCATCGATCTCGATCCGCCCCACCGGCTCTCCATTAGCTGGGGCAGCACCGGCGGAGTGACGTTCGAGTTGGAGCCGGTCGGCGACATGGTGCGGTTCACGGTGACCCATCACCGCATTCCCGATCGTTCGACGATGCTCAACGTCAGTGCCGGCTGGCATGCGCACCTTGAAGTCCTCGCGGCGCGCTTGGCCGGCGACAATCCGAAGCCATTCTGGACTCGGTGGACCAGCCTCAAGGCCGAATATGAGGAACGTCTCCCGACCGCAGCCTGAGCAGGACTTTCTCGGGCAGTCCGCTATCCGGCCAGCTGCTCAGCCATTTCGGCGACCTCGAGCCAGCGGTGCTCGGCTTCATGCTTGTCGGAACGAAGCGTTTCGATCTGTGCGGTCAGTTTGGCGAATCGCTCGTAGTCGCGGGCGTAGAGATCCGGGTCGGCCAGCGCCTTCTCGGCCTTCGCGATCTCGGCCTCGATCCTCTCGACCTCTCCCGGCAAACGGTCGAGGTCGCGCTGGTCCTTGTAGGAGAGTTTCTTGCTCCCTCCCCCGCTCGCGGGGGAGGGTCGAGGTGGGGGCATGTCCGATTCAGCCGCTGACTTCACAGGCCCTCCCCCATCAGAAGGTTGAACAACTCCCAGCTGTTCAAGGTCAGTCCGGGGGACTGACCGACCCTTTGATCCTCCCGCCCGCGGGAGGGGAGCCTTACGCCGCACCCAATCCTCATAGCCGCCGGCGACCACGTCGATGCGCCCGGAGCCATCGAGCCCCAATGTTACCGTCACAGTTCGGTCGAGGAAATCGCGGTCGTGGCTGACGATCAGCACCGTGCCCTCGTAATCGGCGATCACTTCCTGCAACAGATCGAGGGTCTCCAGGTCGAGGTCGTTGGTGGGCTCGTCGAGCACCAGCAAGTTCGCTTCCCGCGCAAACTCCCGCGCCAGCAGCAGACGCGACCGCTCGCCGCCCGAAAGCGACCCGATCGACGCGTCTGTCAGCCCCGGATCGAACAGGAATTCCTTGAGATAGCCCTTGATGTGTTTCTTGGTGCCGCGAACGTCGATCCAGTCGCCGCCCTCGGCGAGCACATCGCGCACGCGCTTGCCCGGCTCCATCAGCTTGCGCTGCTGGTCGATGACGATCCCCGACAAAGTCTTGGCGAGCGTGATCTTCCCGCTGTCCGGTTGAATCTCGCCGGTCAGCAGTTTCAGCAACGTTGTCTTGCCCGCGCCATTGGGTCCAACCAGCCCGATCCGGTCGCCCCGCATGATGCGCAGGCTGAAGTCCTTGATGATCGGACGCTCGCCATAGCTCTTGGTCACATGCTGGGCATCGATGACCGCCTTCGATCGCACATCGTCCTTGGCGATGGCGAGCTTGGCGGTACCCGCCGCGCCAAGCATCGCGGCCCGCTGCGCGCGCATTTCATTGAGCTTCGCCAGCCGTCCCTGGTTGCGCCGCCGCCTTGCGGTGACCCCACGATGCAGCCAGTGCACCTCGATCTTGAGCTTGGCGTCGAGCTTGTCCGCGGCCCGTTCTTCCTCCTCATAGACGCGCTCGGTCCAGGCATCGAAACCGCCGAAACCAATCTCCGCGCGCCGCAAGTTTCCGCGATCGAGCCAGAAGCAGCTCTTGGTCAGCCGGGCCAGAAACGTGCGGTCGTGGCTGATGACGATGAACGCGCCCTTGAACCGGTTGAGCCATGTCTCCAGCCATTCGATCGCATTAAGGTCGAGATGGTTGGTCGGCTCGTCCAGCAACAGCACGTCCGGGGACTGAGCAAGCGCCCGGGCAATCGCCGCGCGCCGACGTTCGCCTCCGCTGGCGGTCGCAACCGGCCGCGACAAATCGGTGCCCAGCTGCCCGGCGATGGCGGCCGCCTCATGTTCCGCCGGCGCATCGGGGCCCGCGAGCACCCAGTCGAGCAACGTTTCATGCCCACCCATCGCCGGGTCCTGTTCCAGCAAAACAACCTTGGTCCCAGGAACGATCGTCCGTCGCCCCTGATCGGTCTCGATCAGCCCCGCAATGCACTTCAGGAGGGTGGTTTTACCCGCGCCGTTGCGCCCGATCAGCGCCACCCGGTCGCGCTCGCCGATATAGAGGTCGAGTTCGCGGAACAGCCAGCCTTCGCCCTGCACCAGGCCAAGGTCTTCATAAGAAAGGATCGGAGCAGCCATGGTGCGGTCCCCTAGCCGATCCTCCCCGGAACGGGGAGGGGGACCATGCGCAGCATGGTGGAGGAGGCGGCGAACGGGCTCCCACCACCACCTGAACCTTGCTGAACGAAGCATTCATAGGACATTCAATGGCTTGTGCTAGATACCAGCCCAGAGATTCGCATGAGCCTGTTCCGCACCCTCCTTTCGGCCGCAATTGCCGCCGGCCTGTCCGCCACCCCGGCGATGGCGGACCCGCCGCGCGACCAGGACCGGGCCTTCAAGGCCACGCGCGAGGGCCGCTCCATGCCGCTTCCGCGGATCGAGCGCCGAGTCCTGCCGTTCATGGACGGCGCCGACTATCTCGGACCTGAATTCAACGGCGAGACTTATCGGCTCAAATTCATGCAGGACGGCCGCGTGATCTGGGTCGACGTCGATGCCGCGACGGGGCGGATTATCCGGCGGTCTAGGCCGTAGCGCCGGCGCGCGATCGTCATCCCGGCCTTGAGCCGGGATCCGCCTTCTTGACCGCGCCGCGAAGTCAGGCGGAGGCCAGGTCGATCCCGGCGTGACGAACGCGATCCAACTCGCCACGCGCAATTCGCTGTCCTATCGCGCCCTGACTGTGACACATTGGCATTGTGAACGCCGCTATGCTCTCCTGCACCGCATACCCGATCGTCCATTGCCAACCACGGACTCGCGCGCGCACGCGTAGGGCTGTTGCTTTCGTTGCGTTTCGCGTCTTTTTCCTGATTCTGGCGACCGTCCTGGCGGCGTCACCGGCCATGGCACAGCCGCTGGAAAAACCCTGGACGGCGCAATGGATTCGTCACCCGGATGCGCCGCAGGAAGGCGCGGGCGTGTTCCATTTCCGCAAGACGCTTGACCTTGCCGCGAAGCCGCAGCGCTTCGTCGTCCGGGTGTCCGCCGACAATCGCTACCGGTTGTTCGTCAACGGGCGCTCGGTTTCGTTCGGGCCAGCGCGCGACGACCTCATGCATTGGCGCTATGAGACGGTCGATCTCGCGCCATACCTCCGCACCGGCTCCAATGTGATCGGCGCGATCGTGTGGAATTGGGGCGAGCATCGTCCGGGCGCACAGATCAGCCGCCGCACCGCTTTCCTGCTCCAGTCCGACAGCGAGGCGGAAGCCGCGATCGACAGCGGGCCGCAGTGGAAGGTGTTCTGGAACCGCGCCTACAGCTTTCCTGCCGTCACGCGCGAGGAGGTGAACGGCTATTACGCCGCGGCGCCTGCCGAGCGCATCGACGCGGCGCTACATCCGTGGGGGTGGGAGCAGCCCGGTTTCGACGACGCTGAGTGGAACGCCGCCGTGCGCGCGGCCGGAAGCACATTGCCGCTCGGTACGAGCCCTTATGGCGAAGCGTCGGAGTGGCAACTTACCCCGCGCAGAATCCCGCAAATGGAGGAACGGCCGATCCGCTTCGCCGCGGTGCGCCGTTCTGAGGGCATCGCTGCTCCTGCAAGCTTTCTTGCGGGCAAGAGTCCCCTCACCATTCCCGCCAACAGCAAGGTCTCGCTGCTGCTAGATCAGCGCGAGCTGACCATGGGCTACCCGATGCTGGTCGCGAGCGGCGGCAAGGGCGCTGCGGCTACACTGACCTATGCCGAGGGGCTGTTCGACGCCAAGGGCCACAAGGGCAATCGCGACGAGATCGCCGGCAAGAAAATGATGGGCGTGAAGGATCGCTTCCTTTTCGACGGCGGCGACAAGCGGCACTTCCAGACTTTGTGGTTACGGACCTGGCGCTACGTCCAGCTGGACGTCGAAACTGCCGATCAGCCGCTGCGCCTCGACGACATCAGTGCGGTCTTCACCGCTTATCCCTTCATCCAGAAGGCCGCGTTCGCAAGCGATCAGCCGTGGATTGGCGACGTCTGGGACATCGACTGGCGCGTGTTCCGTCTGAGCGCGTTCGAGACGTTCTGGGACACGCCATATTACGAGCAGTTCCAATATGTCGGCGACAGCCGGATCGAGGCTTTGATCTCCCTCTATAACAGCGGCGATGACCGGCTGATACGCAATGCAATCGAGCAGTTCGATGCCTCGCGCATTCCCGCGGGCATCACCGCCAGCCGCTATCCATCCGCTTTGCCGCAGTACATTCCGCCTTTCTCCTTGTGGTGGATCGGGACGATCCACGACCACTGGATGTACAGCGGCGACGCCGATTTCGCGCGGCGCATGTTGCCGGGCACCCGCAGCGTGATCGGATGGTACGAGCGGCAGCTGGCCAGCAACGGATTGCTCGGCCCGATGCCGTGGTGGAATTTCGTCGACTGGACGTTCGAGCGCGGCGTGCCCCCCGGTGCAGAGAGCGGCCATTCGACCGCAATCAGCCTGCAACTAGCGCATGTGCTTCGGCTTGCGAGCGAGC
>JBDSZD010000243.1:0-2617 GCA_039925325.1 Sphingomicrobium sp. | reverse complement strand
GGCGGCCTCGCGCCGTGCCTGTCCTCCGCCGTTGGCGGCCTGATCGAACAATATTCCAAGGTCGCGCCGGACGTGCGGATCATTGCCTACCGCAACGGCTATGCTGGCCTGCTCACCGGCGATTTCGTGGAGGTGACCGACGCGGTGCGGGCGGCCGCCGGACGGCTCCATGCGTTCG
Organism: Sphingomicrobium sp.; assembly: GCA_039925325.1. GTDB lineage: Bacteria > Pseudomonadota > Alphaproteobacteria > Sphingomonadales > Sphingomonadaceae > Sphingomicrobium. The sequence continues at coordinate 2,439 of JBDSZD010000243.1, read as the reverse complement.
GGGGCAGCCCGATCGGCAACAGCCGGGTCAAGCTCACTAATGTCGACGACTGCGTCAAGCGGGGCCTCGTCCAGCCCGGGCAGAACCCGCTTCAGGTGGCGGCCGAACGTTTGAGCCGCGACGGTGTCGACGTGCTGCATACGATCGGCGGCGACGACACCAATGGCACCGCGGCCGACCTTGCGGCGTACCTCCGCAGCAAAGACTACCAGCTTACGGTGGTTGGGCTGCCGAAGACCATCGACAACGACGTCGTCCCGATCCGGCAGTCACTTGGCGCGTGGACCGCCGCCGAGCAGGGGGCTTTATACGCCCGCAACATTATCGCCGAGCATTCTTCCAACCCGCGGATGCTGATTGTCCACGAAGTGATGGGCCGCAACTGCGGGTGGCTCACCGCGGCGACCGCGCTCGCACACCACCAATGGGTCCGCGAGGCGCAGTTCGCCGAGTGGCTCCAGAACTCCGCTGCCCACTGGGACGTCCATGCCGTGTTCGTACCAGAACGTCCGTTCGACATTGCCGAGGAAGCGAAGCGGCTGCGCACGATCATGGACGAGCACGACGGCGTCAACCTGTTCATCTCCGAGGGTGCGGGCGTCAGCGAAATCGTCGCGGCAATGGAGGCGGCGGGCGAGGCCGTGCCGCGCGACCCGTTTGGCCATGTTCAGATTGACAAGGTCAACCCGGGCCAATGGTTCGCCAAGCAATTCGCGGCCGAGCTCGGGGCGGAAAAGGTGCTGGTCCAGAAAAGCGGCTACTTCTCGCGCTCGGCCGCGGCAAATGACGCCGACCTGGCGTTGATCCGCAAGTTCACGACCTACGCGGTGGACGCGGCGCTGCGAAGGGAGTCCGGGGTGGTTGGCGAGGACGAGGAGCGGGGTGACGAGCTGCGGGTGATCGAGTTCGAGCGGATCGCGGGCGGAAAGGCGTTCGATACCTCGGTCCCGTGGTTCACCGACCTGCTGCGTGAGCTGGGTCAGGCCTGACTGTCGGCGCCGCCGATTACGGCACCAGCACTGTGTCGATCGCTTGCTCAAGTGTCTCCGGATGGTCGAGCGTATAATGCAACCCCCGGCTTTCCCGGCGGGCCAGCGCCGAGCGGACGATGAGGTCGGACACCTCGACGAGATTACGAAGCTCGATCAGGTCGGGTGTCACGCGGAAGTTGCGGTAATAGTCCGTGACTTCCTGGCGCAGCATGTCGATCCGCCGCTTCGCCCGCTCGAGCCGCTTGGTGGTGCGCACGATGCCGACGAAGTTCCACATGAAGCGCCGGATCTCACCCCAGATCTGGGTGATCACGACTTCCTCATCGCTGTCGCTGACCCGGCTTTCGTCCCACGGGCGGATATTCGGAACTCGCGCAAGCGAGTCCCAGCTCGACAGGATGTGCCGCGCCGCGCCCTCCCCGAACACCAGGCATTCGAGCAGGCTGTTCGATGCCAGACGGTTCGCTCCGTGAAGGCCGGACTGCGTGACCTCGCCGGCGGCATAGAGCCCCGGCGCGTCGGTGCGGCCATCGAGGTCCACCACGACACCGCCGCAGGTGTAATGCTGGGCGGGCACCACCGGGATCGGTTCGCGCGTGATGTCGATCCCGAGGCCGAGCAGCTTTTCGTAGATGTTCGGGAAGTGTCCCTTCACGAACTCCGGTTCGCGATGGGAAATGTCGAGGTGAACATAATCGAGACCAAGCCGCTTGATCTCATGGTCGATCGCGCGCGCGACCACATCGCGGGGCGCTAGCTCCGCCCGTTCATCGAACCGCGGCATGAAGCGCTCGCCCCCGTCCTTGACCCCCGGCGGCAATTTCAGATGACCGCCCTCGCCGCGCACCGCCTCGGTGATCAGGAAATTCTTGACCTCAAGATTGTAGAGACAGGTCGGGTGGAATTGCATGAATTCCATGTTCGACACGCGGCATCCGGCGCGCCAGGCCATGGCGATCCCGTCGCCGGTGGCGCCGCGCGGGGCCGTCGAATACAGATAGGCACGGCCCGCACCCCCGGTCGCAAGAATTGTCGCGCGCGCACACAGCGCTTCGACAAGGCCGGACTGGCGATTGAACGCGTAGAGCCCGTGCACTGCTCCGCTGGTCGAAAAGTCGGCGGCATGGCGTCCCGTGATCAGGTCGATCGCGACCATGTCCGGGACCAGGGTGATATTAGGATGCCTGGCCGCCGCGCCCTCGAGCGCTTGTTGCACCGCCCAGCCGGTCGCGTCGTCGACATGGACGATCCGACGATGGCTGTGGCCGCCTTCACGGGTGAGATGCCAGCGCTGGCCCTCGTCCCCCGCCGCGAACGGCACTCCAAGTTCCGCCAGCCGCTCGATTGCCGCCGGGGCAGCGCTGACGACATGTTCGACCACTGCACGGTCGTTGAGGCCCCCGCCCGCGATCATCGTATCGTTGACGTGAGCCTCGAAGCTGTCGCC
>JBDSZD010000242.1:0-1768 GCA_039925325.1 Sphingomicrobium sp. | reverse complement strand
GGGGGGGGGTGAGGGCCGGCACCGCTTCAACCAATCTGAAACAGACTCTAGCCGCGAATCCGGTCGAAAGCGCGAAGTTCGTGCGCGATCGATGCTTCGATCAAATCATCGTACATTCGGACCATAGCCGCCGGGTCGACTCCAGCCTCTCGCGCGCGATTGCCGATATGCGCCAGCACTTCGGCTTTCCGTCTTTCGTCCCGAACCGTGGACCGGTCCTGCTTGATGCGCGCCGCAGCGTCCATGAAGCCAAAGCGCTGAACGATCAGTTCGACGATCTGCCGGTCAGTCTCGTCGACGCCGGCGCGCACCTCGGCCATGGTCATGCATTTTTCTGGGGTCATGGTCGGCGCTTCTAACGCGGTGAGGGGTGGTGTCGAGGGCGGTTGCACGCGCCGTTGTATTGGCGCATGATCCCGCTGATTATACGGGGAATTTCCATGATTCAGGTGCTTTTGCTCGCCGCCGTCCAGCTTCAGACCATGAGGCTTCCGCCGCGGCCCGCGCCGATTGCAACCGCACCGTCACAGGTGTCCGAAGTGACCGCCTTTCCCGATCTATTGATTAGCGGCATTCGTGTCGTTGGTGAGACGAATGCGGAGTTCGAGGTGAAAAACCAGGGTCAGGCTGCGTCTGGCCAGGCCGTCCCGCTGGTGGCCTGCGCCTATGCCGGCGACAAGCATTATTGCTCCTCCAGCCGCAGCGTTGGCGTGCTCGGCCCCGGCGAATCGAAATGGGTCCGGTTCGATTGCTTCTACAGCCCTCCCAGAATGACATCGGGCAGCGGCGGCGGACTGTTCGGCAGCGTGGAAGTGCGAACCGGATCAACCGCTCCGCAATGCGACACTCCGGGGTCCATCACTAAATATACGGCGCGGGTCGACACCAAGCCCAGCATGGCCGATGATTATTTTGAAAAGAACGGGCCGAGCGCTCCCGCCGCGCTTCGGCCGGATTGTTCCGAAGAATATGGCTGCGTTCGGGAATCCAACGAAGCCAACAACCGCGCGGAGTTCGAAGCGCCTTTTTCCAACTAGCTGTCCGCCTTGCGTTTCAGCCCTGCCTCGGCTAGTGGCGCGCCTTCGCAATTGATCCCGCATTCCCGGTGAAGTGGTGATCGCGTCGGACATATTGGTCCGGCGGTGCGGTTCCGGGAACCGAGCACGATAGCAAATTGGAACGATCAAATGTCAAAGCGCTCCAGCGCCAAGTATAAACTCGACCGCCGCATGGGCGAGAACGTCTTCGGACGGCCCAAGAGCCCGGTCAATCGCCGCGAATATGGTCCCGGCCAGCACGGCCAGCGCCGCAAGAGCAAGGTGTCCGATTACGGCATCCAGCTGCGCGCCAAGCAAAAGCTCAAGGGCTATTACGGCGACGTCACCGAAAAGCAGTTCAAGCAGACCTTCCAGCACGCCGAGCGGATGAAGGGCGACGCCAGCCAGAACCTGATTGGCCTACTCGAGCGCCGGCTCGACATGATCGTTTACCGCGCCAAGTTCGCCCCGACCATCTGGGCCGCGCGGCAGCTGGTCAGCCACGGCCACATCTTCGTCAACGGCGTGAAGTGCAACATCGCGTCGCGCCGTTGCGACGTCGGCAGCGAGATCACGCTCGGCAAGAAGGCGCAGGAAATGGCGCTGGTGATGGAAGCGCAGGGCCTCGCCGAGCGCGACGTGCCCGAATATGTCGCCATCGACGGCACCGCCAAGGCAACCTTCACGCGCGTCCCGACGCTCGACGAAGTGCCCTATCCGGTCAAGATGGA
>JBDSZD010000241.1:0-7040 GCA_039925325.1 Sphingomicrobium sp. | reverse complement strand
GACGAACCCAATCTCGGTCGCCAGCTGCGCTCGACGCTGGAGGGCGCCGGCTATGCCGTCGATCTCGCGACGGACGGCGAGGACGGCCATTACCTTGGGCAAACCGAGAATTACGACGCCGTGATCCTCGACCTCGGACTGCCGGAAGTCGACGGGCTGACCGTGCTCGACCGCTGGCGCAAGGAAGCGCGGCGGATGCCGGTGCTGGTGCTGACCGCGCGCGACAGCTGGTCGGACAAGGTCGCCGGACTCGATGCGGGCGCGGACGATTATCTGGCAAAGCCGTTTCAGACCGAGGAACTGATCGCACGTCTGCGCGCGCTGATCCGCCGCGCGTCCGGCAATGCATCGTCCGAACTGATCGCCGGGGATATCCGGCTCGACACGCGTTCCGGCAAGGTCACTAAGGACGGCGAACCGGTGAAGCTGACGGCGCAGGAATATAAGCTCCTGTCCTATCTCATGCATCACAAGGGCAAGGTCGTCAGCCGCACCGAGCTGATCGAACATATTTACGATCAGGATTTCGACCGCGATTCGAACACCATCGAAGTGTTCGTCACGCGCATTCGAAAGAAACTCGGCGCCGATGTCATCACGACGATCCGCGGGCTTGGCTATAGCCTTGAGGAACCTGCTGCTTGAACCCTCCCGCCGCCGTGAGGACGGCGGCGGACAAGCCCCGCCGCGGCATCGGGTCGCTGACCCGGCGGATGATCGTCGTCGCGGCGCTATGGATCAGCCTGTTATTGCTGGTCGGCGGTTTGGCGCTTGATAGCGTGCTAACTCGCAGCCTGTTGCGCACGTTCGACGACCAGCTGAAACTCGAGCTCAACGCGATGATTGCGGCGTCGGAGATCGGGCCGGACGGCGAGGTCCAGTTCAATCGACCCCTTGCAGATCAGCGGTTCGTCGAACCCTATTCGGGGAAATATTTCCAGATCAGCGGCGCAGGCGCGGACAGCTTCCCGTCGCGGTCTCTGTGGGACCGTCAGCTGCGTGTATCCGGCGTACTCAGCGACAACAAACCGTTCATCTACAACAGCAATCAGTTCGGCCAGCAGGAGCCGCTACGGGTTGCGGAACGGAACGCAATCATCCCGGGCTCCAAGGTCCGCTGGCGCTTTCAGGTGGCGCAGTCGACCGAAATCATCGACCTGCAGATCGAACAGCTCCGATCGACTCTCGTGTGGAGCTTCGCAGTACTGGGTGCTGGCCTGCTGATTCTCGCGGCGCTGCAGACCGTCTATGGGCTGTGGCCCTTGCGGCAGGTCCGCCGCGACGTAGCGCTGATCCGATCCGGTGCGAAGACTCGCATCGGCGATAGCTTTCCCAGTGAAATCCGGCCGTTAACGGAAGAAATCAATCAGCTTCTGGCCCACAGCGAGGATCAGGCAGAGGAAGCGCGCCGCCACGCCGGCAATCTCGCGCACGCGCTCAAGACGCCGCTGACCGTCATCACCAATGCGGCCACAGCGGCATCGCCCGATCTTGCCGCCGCCGTGTGCCGCGAGGCGCAAGTGATGCGCCGCCAGGTGGATCACCATCTCGCCCGGGCACGCGCGATCGGTCGCCGCTCGTCGGTTCAGGCCCGCGCGGTGGTGTGGGACAGCCTGCAAGCCGTCGAACGCGCCATCGACCGTCTCTACGAGGGCGTCACGGTTGATATCGCCGGCGACAAAAAGGCGCAGGTCAGGGTCGAGCGCCAAGACCTCGACGAACTGATCGGCAACCTCGTCGAAAATGCCGCCAAATATGGCGGCGGCCGCGTGTTCGTCACGGTCGAGCCGGCCGAGGACAAGGTCGACATCATCGTCGAGGACGACGGCACCGGCATTCCGGAGGAGGAACGCGAATCAATTTTCGCGCGCGGTGCCCGGCTCGACACCGGGAAGCCGGGAACCGGTCTTGGTCTCGCCATCGTGCGTGACGTCGCCGAAATCTACGGCGGGAGCGTTCGTCTTGAGGAAAGCGAGGATCTTGGAGGGCTATTGGCTCGCCTGACCCTCCCCGCGGGCTAGGAATACAAAGCCGCTACGGCTAGAGCCGAGGGGTGACCGCGACCGTGATCCCACTTCGGACGACTGCTCAACCGTCGCTCGATCCATTAATGCAATTGGTCGCCGCCGACATGAACGGCGTCAACGCGGTCATCCTCGACCGGATGCAGTCCAACGTCGCGCTGATCCCGGAGCTTGCAGGTCATCTTATCGCTGGCGGCGGCAAGCGCATGCGCCCGATGCTGACGCTCGCCTGCGCGAACCTGCTCGGCTATCCCGGCAATCGCCATCACAAGCTCGCCGCGACGGTCGAGTTTATCCACACTGCTACCTTGCTCCATGACGATGTCGTCGACGGATCGGGGATGCGACGCGGCAAGCGCACCGCCAATTTGATCTGGGGCAATCCGGCGAGCGTCTTGGTCGGTGATTTCCTGTTCAGCCGAGCTTTCGAGTTGATGGTCGAGGACGGCAGCCTCAAGGTCCTGAAAATTCTCAGTCATGCCTCCGCAGTGATCGCAGAAGGCGAGGTCGAGCAACTGACCGCGCAACGCCGAATTGAAACGGGTGAAGAGCAATATCTCAGGATCATCGGCGCCAAAACCGCCGCTTTGTTCGCTGCGGCGTGCCGCATTTCACCGATCGTCGCGGAGGCCGGTGAAGAGGCCGAGCTGGCGCTTGAGAGCTATGGCAAGAATTTGGGCGTGGCCTTCCAGCTGATCGACGACGTAATCGACTATGCCTCCGACGCGGATACGATGGGCAAGGGTGTCGGCGACGATTTCCGCGATGGCAAGATGACGCTGCCGGTGATCCTCGCTTATGCCCGCGGTTCAGGCGACGACCGCGCTTTCCTGCGCGCCGCGGTCTCCGGAGCCCAGAACGGCGACGAAGACCTGATGCGCGCGATCGTGCTGGTTCGCTCGACCGGTGCGCTCGACGACACGATCGAGCGCGCGCGCTACTTCGCTCGCAGGGCGATCGATGCCCTTGGGCAATTCGCCAACGGCCGGGTCCGGTCTGCGCTGATCGAAGCTGCCGAATTCGCGGTTGCCAGGGCCTATTAACACCGCAACGCATTAAGCCATGGCGCTTCCGATCCATGCGGTGCTGGCCCAACTGCTGGCGGCGCTGCGTGAAAACAATCGCGCATTGTTGATCGCGCCGCCGGGCGCGGGGAAGACCACTGCGGTTGCCCCGACATTGCTGTCAGAGCCGTGGTGCTCAGGGCAGATCCTGCTGCTGGTCCCAAGGCGGCTCGCCGCACGCGCCGCTGCCGAGTTCATGGCGAGACAGGCCGGGCAGCAGGCGGGAGCGACGTTCGGCTATGCGACGCGGCTGGACAGCAAAATCGGTGCTACCAGCCGCGTGATCGCGATGACGTACGGCGTGTTCCTTGCGCGCATTCAAAGCGACCCGGCACTGGACGCGGTTTCGGCGCTGCTGTTCGACGAAGTCCACGAACGCAGCCTCGACAATGACCTCGCGCTCGCACTCGCGCTCGATGCCGCCGAGGCCTTGCGCCCGGACCTGCGCATCCTCGCCATGTCGGCGACGCTCGACGTCGAGCGGTTCGGACCGTTGCTCGGCGATCCGCCGCGAATCGTCAGCGAAGGCCGCAGCCACCCGCTCGAAATTTGCTACCGCGGGCGCGATCTGGCCGTGCGGATCGAAGCGCAAATGGCGTCGGCGATCCGTGCTGCCCTCGGCAACCACGACGGGTCGCTGCTGGCTTTCTTGCCGGGCGTTGCGGAGATCGAGCGCACCGCCGATCTGCTCGGACCGCTGCCGCCCGCGTGCGAAGTGCATAAGCTGCACGGAGCGGTCGATCCGGCCGCGCAGCGTGCTGCCCTCGCGCCGCCTTCTCCGGGCAAACGTAAAATTGTCCTTTCCACCAGTATTGCCGAGACCAGCGTGACTTTGGAGGACGTCCGGATCGTTATCGACAGCGGGCTTGCCCGTCGTCCGCGCTACGATCGCGGTGCAGGATTGACGCGTCTCGTTACGGAGAGAGCGAGCGCCGCCGCGGTGACGCAGCGTGCCGGACGGGCTGCGCGGCAAGCTCCCGGCATTGCCATTCGCCTGTGGGAAGAGGCCGCGAGCGCCTCGCTCCGCCCGCACGACCCGCCCGAAATCGAAGCGGCCGACCTTTCCAGTCTTGTGCTCGTCTGCCTGACCTGGGGGGAAACCGATCCAACGCGCCTCCCGTTCCTCGATCCACCTCCCGCAGCGGGACTTACCGAAGCGCGCGAACGCCTGCGGCGCATTGGCGCGATCGACGAAGGCGGCGCACTGACCGAGCATGGCCGCGCCATTGCCGCTCTCCCGTTGGAACCTCGGCTGGCCCATATGCTGATCGAGGCAAAGCGGCGCGGGTTTGGCGCGGCGGCCGCGGATGTTGCCGTCCTGCTGAGCGAGCGCGGGCTTGGTGGCAAGGATGTGGATCTCGAAACGCGCTTGCGCCGCTGGCGGTCCGAGCGGTCGCCCCGAGCAGAGGCGGCGCGGCGGATGGCGCGGCGCTTTGATCGCCCTTCCGCTAGCGAGCGGGGAATTGCCGAAGCCCTCGCCCTAGCCTTCCCCGACCGCTTGTCCCGCCGCCGCGATTCGTCGGGCGAGACGTGGCAGAGCGTCGGTGGTCGCGGATTCCGGCTTGACCCCGCCTCACCCCTCGCCCGCAGCGAATGGCTCGCAGTGGGGGAGGTTGCCGGCCATGCGTCCGGAGCGCGGATCTTGTCCGCTGCGGCGATCGACGAGCCGGCGGTGCTGGCTTTGTTCGGCGATCGCGTCCAGGTTCGGCACGACGCGAAGTTCGACCCGGCAACCGCGTCCGTCTCTCCCCTGCGTACAAGACGTCTCGGGGCGATTCTTCTGGCCTCGGGGCCCGATCCGGACCCCGACCAACAGGCGATCGAAGTTTCCTTGCTTGAAGGTGTGCGCGACCACGGACTTCACCTGCTTCCGTGGGCCCAAGAATGTCAGCAGCTGCGGGATCGCGCTCGGTTCGCACGGACGTTCGACACAAGCATCCCGACTCTCGATGACGATGCGATGACCGAACGCCTCGACGAGTGGCTGCCCTCACTTCTGACCGCCAGGCGGCGGTTGTCCGATATCGACGCAGGAGCGCTGGGTAATGCCCTTGAAGGCTTGCTGGGATATGGTGCGACGCGCATGATCGACCGCTTGGCGCCCGCGCAATTCGAAAGCCCCGCAGGTAGCCGTCATGCAATCGACTATGCCGCCGCCGGTGGGCCCAGCGTTGAGGTCCGCGCTCAGGCGCTGTTCGGTCTCAAACAGCACCCGATGCTGGCGGACGGCCGAGTACCGCTCACCCTTGCGATCACCTCCCCCGCCGGCCGCCCTATCCAGACGACCCGAGATCTGCCCGGCTTCTGGGTCGGCAGCTGGCGCGACGTTGCGCGGGAAATGCGCGGTCGATACCCGAAACACCCCTGGCCCGACGATCCTGCGGCGGCACCGGCGACACTGCGGACCAAGCGCGCGGACGCCAGAAATTTATGATCGGATCGATTGACTGTTGAAAGACGACGGTGGCGCTCAATCCGCTGCCAGCTTGATTCCGCCCGCGGACTTTGCCACGGCGCAGTGATGACGATCGCCCGCATCACCGAGCTTGAGCGCAAGACGACCCAGTCCGGAAAGGCGAATTCCGGCATCTGGCTACTGGAGTTCGAACGGCAAGAGCAGCTTCGGCCCGACCCGCTGACTGGATGGAGCGGATCCGGCGATACCAATCCGCAAGTCCGCATGACCTTCGAGAGCAAGGATGCGGCGATTGCCTATGCGGTTCGCAATGGGCTTGCCTACCACGTCGTTCCCGCCAATCCGGTGCGGTTGAAGATTCAGGCCTACGCCGACAATTTCCGCTAGGCGCTTGCCCTTCCTCCGAAATGGAGGATAAATGACCCCGCCGAGCCAGGGGGAAGACTGTACCGCGCGGACATCAGGCTGGTCATTGGAACCCGCCCCGAAGCCATCAAACTAGGACCTGTCGCCGCCGCTTTGATCGATCGAGGCTTCGCGCCATCGATCATTCTCACCGGGCAGCATCCGACGCTGAACCTCGAAGCGCATGGTCTCGGCACGTTGGAAACATGGCGTTTGAACGAAGTCGGACGCTCGGACCCGGACGAACATGTCATCGCGGTTGCTCGTGCGACGGCCCATGTGATGCACCAACGACCCGACCTGCTGATCGTTCAGGGCGACACTTCGAGTGCGCTGGGTGCGGCACTCGGCGGCGTCGCCGCAGGTGTTCCGCTGGCTCATGTTGAAGCCGGGCTGCGAACCCACGACGAGACCCAGCCATGGCCGGAGGAGGGCTATCGCCGTCGGATCGACGCAGAGGCTGAGTTGTTATTCGCGCCCACCGAGCAAGCGGCGCTCAATCTCAGTAATGAAACTGTTGCCGGTGCCATTCATGTGACCGGGAACACTGGCATTGACGCCCTTATCGAGGTCGCGCGGACATTGCCTCAGAAGCGCGAACGCGACGCGGGCGCATTCCGGCTGCTGGTCACATGCCATCGCCGTGAGAATTGGGGGTTAGGGATTGCCGGGGTCGCCGCCGCACTGCGCGAGATCGCAACCACGCCGGGCACGTCGATCACCATCGTCCAACATCCCAATCCCGAACTCGCCGAGACAACGGCTGACCTTGTTCAGGGCGTGGCCGGCATTAGCCTGCAGGACCCCTGCGGCCATCGCGAGCTCGTCGCCAAGATGATGAACAGCGACCTGTTACTCAGCGATTCCGGCGGAGTGCAGGAAGAGGCCCCGGCACTGGGGGTGCCGCTTCTGGTGCTGCGCGAAAAGACTGAGCGTCCCGAAGGCCTTGCCACCGGCAATATGCGATTGGTCGGTTGTAACCCCGACGCAATCCGCACTGCAGTTCACGAACTCAGCTCAGATCCGGTGGCGCTTGCCGCCATGTCCCGCCCTGCCTTTCCCTATGGCGACGGGCGCGCGAGCCAGCGGATCGCCGCGGTTATCCACGAGTGGATTGCGGAGCGTTCACAT